>DATIWS010000221.1:0-20066 GCA_035519275.1 Acidocella sp.
CGTGTTCGGCTACGCGCATGTGCCCTGGATGAAGAAGCACCAGAAGCTGATCCCCGAGGCAGCACTTCCGGGGGCGGAGGCGCGCCTCGTTCAGGAGCGGATGATCCGCAAGGTGCTGGAGGAAGAGGGCGGCTATGTCCCGGTCGGGCTCGACCATTACGCTTCGCCGGGGGACGCCATGGCCGTCGCCGTGCGCGACAAGGCGCTGCACCGCAATTTTCAGGGCTATACCACCGATGCCACCCCGGTGCTGCTCGGCCTTGGGGCTTCATCCATCGGCGCGCTGCCGCAGGGCTATGTGCAGAACGCGACGGGCGTGCCTGCCTACGAGGCCGCCATCAACGAAGGTCAGCTGCCTGTCGCGCGCGGTGTCGCGCTCACCCCGGATGACCTGCTCCGTCGTGCGGTAATCGAGCGCATCATGTGCGATATGGAGCTGGATATTCCCGCCATCGCCATCGCCATGGGCGCCGACCCGGCCCCGCTGCTGGAAGATGCAGCACCACTCATCGGTTTTGCCGCCGACGGGCTGGTGGAATGGGATGGCGCGCGCGTGACCGTGACTGAGCGCGGCCGCCCCTTTGTGCGAAATGTTGCTGCGCTGTTCGATGTTTATTTGAAGCAGGCCAGCGCCGCCACGCCCCGCCACGCCAGCGCCGTTTAGAGCCGGGCTATTAATCTTTCTTTGCGGATTTCCTGAAAACTTCTCTACAACTTTATGGTTGCGTAGTCGCAACTTATAATGTCTTGCTTCAGACAAGAAAAAACCCTGACACGATTTCTCGTGGCAGGGTCAAGTATGGGGAGTGTATCCGCTTTGGGATGACCAATATGTGCCTCCACTCGCGGATACATTCCTTGATACAAATCAAAAGTCGAAAATAACCAGAAAAATTTTCGGTCACGCACCTGTCCAGGGCGATGCCTCCCGGTGCTCGCGCACATTGCCCAGGCGCCGGTAAAGCGTGTTGCGGCTGATGCCGAGATTGCGCGCGGCGGCGGCGATGTTGCCCCCAGCCTCGGCCAGGGCGGCGGCGATCATCGCGTCGGACTGTGCGCGCAGCGTGGCGCCCGTGGCTTCCACTGTTGCCACGGCCGGGCGCTTGGCGGTGAGTTCGCGCAGCGCCTCCTCGCTAAGGTGGTGCAGGTGCAGCGTGTCCTCATCCTCCTCGAGCATCAGGCAGGTGGTGCGGAGCCAGCCGGAAAGCTGGCGCAGATTGCCCGGCCAGCCATAGCGGGCGCAGGCCTGGGCCAGCTCGGGCGAGAGGACAGGGATCCGCCCACCGCATGAAGCCGCCTCACGCGCCAGGATGCGCTCGATCAGCGCTGGCAGGTCCGTGCGCTCGCGCAAAGGCGGCAGGGAGATGGAAAGCCCGTTTAGCCGGTAATACAGGTCGGAACGGAAGGTCTTGGCCGCGATGCGGGCCGAAAAATCCGCGTGCGTGGCTGAGACCAGCAGGAAATCCACCGGCACCGGCTTGCCGCCGATGGGGGTGACGGTGCCTTCCTCCAGCACCCGCAGCAGGCGGGTTTGCATCGCCAGCGGCATGTCGCCGATCTCGTCCAGGAACAGCGTGCCGCCATGGGCCTCGCGGATGCGGCCGGGCGCGCCCTCCTTCCGAGCACCCGTGAAGGCGCCGGGGGCATGGCCGAATAGCTCGGACTCGATCAGCGTCTCCGGCAGCGCCGCGCAGTTCACCGCCACGAACGGACCGTTCGCGCGCGGTCCGGCGGCATGGATGGCGCGGGCGAAGAAGTCCTTGCCGACCCCGGTTTCGCCCTGCAGCAGGATGGGCACCTTGCGCCCGAGCACCCGGCGCAGCTGGCCGATCGCCTTGGCCACGCGGGCATCGCCCGTATCAAGCTCGGCCAGCGCATCGGGCTGCGTGGCTTCCGCCGAGGGAGTGGCGGGGCGGCGGATGACGGGTGCGCGCATCTGTTCCACGCTGAGGTAGAGCAGTTCGCCATGGCGTAGCCGCACGCCCGCAGCTTCGCCCGGGGCGCGCAGGCTGAGCGACATCAGCTCCGGCAGCGTCAGGTCGAACACGCCGCAGACCTCGCGCGTGCCGATATCCTCGGGCCGCAGGCCGAGCATGGCGAAGCCGGAGCGGTTGGCGCCCAGAATCCGCCCGTCCTCGGCGATGGCGATCGCGCCTTCCATCAAACTGCCCAGGCAGTTGCTGGACATATGGAAGCGCAGCTTGGTCTGGTGAACGAAGGCAAGCTCGAAGATGCGCTTCTCGATCATCTGTGCCGCGGCGCGCACCAGGCCGAAGGTGTGCGGGTGGTAGCGCTTGGCGTCGCAGGAGATGTCGATCACGCCGAGCAGTCTGCCGTCCGGCTCGGTGAGCGGGGCGGCGGCGCAGGCGAGGAAGCTGTTATGGCGCAGGTAATGCTCGGAGCCGTTGACCACGACGGGCTTGCGTTCCACCAGCGCCGTGCCGATGGCGTTGGTGCCGCGCGCCTCCTCGGCCCAGGAGGCACCGGGGCTAAGCGCCACCTGCGCGGCGCGGGTGCAGAAATCGGCATCGCCCGCGGAATCCAGCAGATAGCCGTTCTCGTCCGAGAGCAGCATGACGCAGCCGGAGTCTTTGATCTGGCTGAAGACATAATCCATCACCGGCCGTGCCTGGGTGACCAGCGTGGCGCGCCGCTCGGCCACCATGCGCCGCTCGGCCTGGGTGAGGTGCGGGTTGTCACGCCGGTTCTGCTCCGGGGTGAGCCCTGCCGTCCGGCAGCGCTGCCAGGACCGGCTGATATTTCCTGGATCGACGTGACCCGGCGCCGCGGCAAAATTGTTCAACGCTTCTGCCCTAGTCGATAAAGTGAATGGCTGCATGGCCATCGCGGCTTCCTATCCCAGTGGGTTTTACGGACACTTCTTGCTTGATCGTGCAATGTCCTTGATGTTCACGTTGGCGCGCGTGCGGCTGCAACGCAAGCATCTTATAAGCCTGTCCTGTTTTGGTACAGCGTAACGTTTCGGCACGTGGCAGTGCACAATGTTTTCCCAGCCAGCCGCATTATGGGCGCCGGCAGCCGGGGTTTTTCCGCGTCATGCCGGTTTGGCACGGCTTTTGCCTTGAAATTGGGCAAGGCCCGCCCAGATAATCGGGCCGGAGGACGTACCCGCTTTTTAAAACATAATAAGGAAACAGACATGCTCGATGCAGCCATTTCTCCCGCTGCCGGAAGTTCCGTGGCCAGCTTCTCCTTCAAGCCGCGTTACGACAATTTCATCAACGGCAAGTTCACCGCCCCGGTGGACGGCCAGTACTTCGACAATGTTTCGCCCATCACCGGCCGCCCCTTCACCCAGGCGGCGCGCTCGCAAGAGGCTGACATCACCCTGGCGCTGGACGCCGCCCATGCCGCCGCCGAGGCCTGGGGCAAGACCACGCCGGCCGTCCGCGCCGGCATCCTGAACAAGATCGCCGACCGCATGGAGCAGAATCTCGACCTGCTCGCCTATGTGGAGACGGTGGATAACGGCAAGCCGATCCGCGAGACCACCTTCGCCGACGTGCCGCTCGCCATCGACCATATGCGCTATTTCGCCGGGTGCATCCGCGCCCAGGAAGGCTCGCTCGCGGAAATCGACGAGACCACGATAGCGTATCACTTCCATGAGCCGCTGGGCGTGGTCGGCCAGATCATCCCCTGGAACTTCCCGCTGCTGATGGCGGTATGGAAGCTGGCCCCGGCGCTGGCCGCCGGCAATTGCGTGGTGCTGAAGCCCGCCGAGCAGACCCCGATTTCCATCCTGGTGCTGATGGAGGTCATTGGCGACCTTCTGCCGCCGGGCGTGCTTAATGTTGTCAACGGCTTCGGCCTGGAAGCGGGCAAGCCGCTCGCCTCCTCCAACCGCATCGCCAAGATCGCTTTCACCGGCGAGACCACCACTGGCCGGCTGATCATGCAGTATGCCAGCCACAACCTCATCCCCGTCACGCTGGAGTTGGGCGGCAAGTCGCCGAACATCTTCTTCGAGGACGTGATGGCCGAGGATGACGCCTTCCTCGACAAGGCGATCGAGGGCCTGGTGCTGTTCGCGCTGAACCAGGGCGAGGTCTGCACCTGTCCGTCGCGCGCCTTCATCCATGAGAACATCTATGACCGCTTCATGGAGAAGGTGCTGAAGCGCGTCGCCGCCATCAAGCAGGGCAGCCCGCTGGACATGAGCACCATGATCGGCGCCCAGGCCTCCTCCGAGCAGGTGCAGAAGATCCTCTCCTACATCGACATCGGCAAGCAGGAAGGTGCGGAGCTGCTCATCGGCGGCACGAAGGCCAATCTGGGCGGCGCCCTGTCTGATGGCTACTACGTCCAGCCGACAGTGTTCCACGGCAACAACAAGATGCGCATCTTCCAGGAGGAGATCTTCGGGCCGGTGCTTTCCGTCACCACCTTCAAGACCGAGGAAGAGGTGCTGCACGCCGCCAACGACACGCTGTACGGCTTGGGTGCCGGTGTGTGGTCGCGCGATGGCAACCGCGCCTACCGCATGGGCCGCGGCATCAAGGCCGGGCGCGTTTGGACGAACTGCTACCACCTGTACCCCGCGCACGCGGCGTTTGGCGGCTACAAGCAGTCCGGCATCGGTCGCGAGACGCACAAAATGATGCTCGACCACTACCAGCAGACCAAGAACCTGCTGGTAAGCTACAATCCGAATGCTCTCGGCTTCTTCTGAGGCGGGCACCGTTCCAGCGCGGGTTATGGCGACAGACACCGCGCTGGAGCTCATCGCCGGGCTGAAGGCAAAACACGGCGAGATCCTGTTTCACCAGTCAGGCGGCTGTTGCGACGGGTCCTCGCCGATGTGCTACCCGAAGGGCGACTACCTGCTCAGCCCTGACGACGTGAAGCTCGGCGAGATCGGCGGCGCAGGGTTCTACATGAGCCCCTCGCAGTTCGAATACTGGAAATGCACCCAGCTGATCATCGACGTGGTGCCCGGCATGGGCGGGATGTTCTCGCTGGAGAACGGCACGGGCAGGCGCTTCCTCACCCGTTCCCGCGTGTTCACCGAGGCCGAGGCCGCCTCGCTCGGCCTGTAGCGGTTGCGCCGCTGGTCTCGCGGCTCAAATTACCTTCACGGCGCCCGCCCTTTCTGATTGATGGAAATCAATGCGGTACGGGCGGCGCGTGGCAATGTTCGGTCTATGAAATGATAGGATGAGCAGAAATGACCGTGACTGCAGCCGATATCATGACCCCGAAACTGGTGGTGGTGCATCCGTTCGACAGCGTGTCAAAGGTGGCAGCGGTGTTGAGCGAGCACGGCATAAGCGCCGCGCCCGTGGTGGATGCGGAAGGCAAGCTGCTCGGCATGGTGAGCGAGCATGACCTGATACACAGGCTCGGCGCCATGGACGAGAAACGCCGCTCCTGGTGGCTGCACATGCTGGCCGAGGGCGAGGAACTGGCCCCCGTCTTCCTTGAATACATGAAACAGGAAAAGCGTATCACCGCCGATCTGATGACGCGCGACGTGGTCTCCGTTACGGATGATGTGCCGGTCGCCGAGGTCGTGGATCTGCTGGCGAAGCACCATATCAAGCGCGTGCCGGTGCTGCGTGAGGGTAAGGTTGTCGGTATCGTCAGCCGCGCCGATATCATCCGCGCCATCGCCTCCGGCTTGATGAAGGGCTGAGCGCGCCGCCAAGGCGCTAACGGATGAGACAGAACCGCGATTCCGCGGGAGAGGGTTAGTGTGGCGAAGAACAGCGACGGGGTTTCACGTTTCGGGTTTGTCCTCGCCGCGGTGCTGATTTCGCTGCTGCTGTTCTCGGTGCTGAGCCGCCAGGCCGGGCAGCAGGTCAAGACCATTCCCTACAGCCAGTTCCAGGCCCTGCTGCAGGCGGGGCAGGTGGATAACCTGGTGGTCGGCGAGAGCCAGATTACCGGTACGCTGAAGAATGCAGCCCCTGGCGAGCCCACGCAATTTGAGACCGACCGGGTGGACCCCGCTTTGGCGCAGGATTTAACCAAGCAAAAGCTTACCTTCTCCGGGGAGCCGGCGCCGGGCCTTCTTGCCTCGCTGCTCGGCTGGTTGGCGCCGCTGCTGCTGTTCGGCTTCCTCTGGTACATGATGCTCGGCGGGCGCATGGGCGGGGCAGGCGGCGTGCTTTCGGTCGGCAAGAGCCGCGCCCGCGTTTACGCCGAGAGCGACGTGCCGGTGCGGTTCAAGGATGTCGCCGGAGTGGAGGAAGCCAAGGCCGAGCTGAAGGAGGTCGTGGACTTCCTGAAGAACCCCGGCGCGTACGGAAGGCTCGGCGCGCATATCCCCAAGGGCGTGCTGCTGGTCGGGCCGCCCGGCACCGGCAAAACCCTGCTCGCCCGCGCCGTGGCCGGCGAGGCCGGGGTGCCGTTCTTCTCCATCTCCGGCTCCGAATTTGTGGAAATGTTTGTCGGTGTCGGTGCCGCGCGTGTGCGCGATCTGTTCGTGCAGGCGCGCGCCCAGGCGCCGGCGATCATCTTCATCGACGAGCTGGATTCCCTCGGCCGCGCCCGCAACGCCGCCATACCCGGCGGCGGCAACGATGAAAAAGAGCAGACGCTGAACCAGCTGCTTGCCGAGATGGACGGGTTCGACCCGTCCTCCGGCGTGGTGCTGCTCGCGGCCACCAACCGGCCGGAAATCCTGGACCCCGCGCTGCTGCGCGCCGGTCGCTTCGACCGGCAGATTCTGGTGGACCGGCCGGACAAGGCCGGGCGGGTGCAGATACTGGGCATCCACATGAAGAAGGTGAAGCTCGCCCCGCATGTCTCGGCCGAGGAGATCGCGGCCCTCACCCCCGGCTTTACCGGCGCCGACCTCGCCAACCTGGTGAACGAGGCGGCGCTGCTCGCCACCCGCCGCCAGGCCGAGGCGGTGACGCTGGAGGATTTCAACGAGGCGGTGGAGCGCATCATCGCCGGGCTGGAGAAGCGCACGCGCCTGCTTGTGCCCAAGGAGCGCGAGGTCGTGGCGCATCACGAGCTGGGCCATGCCATCACCGCCATGGCGCTGCCGGATACAGACAAGGTGCAGAAGATCTCCATCATCCCGCACGGGCTGGCGGCGCTGGGCTACACCATCCAGCGCCCCGGCGCGGACCGCTTCATCATGGGCCGGCGCGAGATGCTCGACCGCATGACCGTGCTGCTCGGCGGCCGCGCCGCGGAATCGCTGATATTCCCCGATGTCTCGACAGGCGCGGCGGATGACCTGATGCGCGCCACGGATATCGCCCGCTCCATGGTCGTGCGCTTCGGCATGGACGACAAGCTAGGCCAGATGACCTACGAGCCTGAGGCGCCGCATCTGCTCGGCCCCACGGGCATACCGGATTGGCGCCCGCGCCAGTACAGCGAACAGACCGCCGCCGCCATCGACGCCGCCATCCATAATTTGGTGGAAACCGCCTTCAACCGCTCCCGGGCCATATTGCAGGCGAACTTGCCAACCCTGCGCGCGGCGGCGGTGGATCTGCTGAAGGATGAGACGATCTCGGGTGCCAAGCTGGACGAACTCGCAGCGAAGATCCCGCCCTGGACGGATCGTGACTGACCAGGACGAGGTCATCGGCTTTCTCGCGGGGCAAGCCGAGGCCCAGGCGGAGACGCATATCTCCATCATCTTCCTGCACGCGGACACCGCCTACAAGCTCAAGCGCGCGGTGCGGTTCTCCTATCTCGACTACTCCACTTTGGCCCGGCGCAAGGCATTCTGCGAGGCCGAGCTGGCGCTGAACGGCCGCACCGCGCCGGAGTTGTACCGCCGTGTCCGCGCCGTCACCCGTGCCGCCTCGGGCGGGCTGGAGTTCGACGGGCCGGGCGCGCCGGTGGAGTACGTGCTGGAAATGCAACGCTTCGCCGAGGCGGATCTGTTCGACGCAATGGCGCAGGCCGGGCGGCTGACGGCGCCGCTGCTGCGCACGCTGACCGACACCATCGCCGCCTTCCACCAGGCGGCGGAGCTTACCCCGCGCGACGGCGCTGCGCTGCTGCGCAAGGTGGTCGAGGGCAATGCCGCAAATCTCGCCGCCTTTGGGCTCGATCCGGCTCTCGTGGATGAGGTGAATGCCGGTTGCCGCGCGGCGGTACAGGCGCATGCGGCGCTGCTGGCGGGGCGGGGGGCGGGCATACACCGCTGCCATGGCGATCTGCATCTGGGCAATATCGTGCTGTGGCGGGGCAAGCCGCTGCTGTTCGACTGCATCGAGTTTTCCGAGGATTTCGCTTGCATCGATCCGCTCTACGATCTCGCCTTCCTGCTCATGGATTTGCTGCGCCGGGGTGAGCGAGGTTTCGCGGCCCTGGTGTTCAACCGGTATCTGGACCGCACCAGCGAGGCTGGCGGCATGGCGGCAATGCCGCTCTTCATCGCCGCGCGTGCCGCCATCCGGGCGCATATTCTGGCGGCGCAGGAGCGGGCGGAGGAGGGGGGTGCGTACCTTGCGCTGGCGGCGGAGGTTCTGCGCCCCGCCGTGCCGCGCCTGCTCGCCATTGGCGGGTTTAGCGGCTCCGGCAAATCCACCCTGGCGGCGGCGCTGGCGCCGGAATTCGCGCCCGTGCCAGGGGCGCGCATTCTGCGCACCGATGTGCTGCGCAAGATGCTGTGCGGCGTCGCGCCGGAGACGCGCCTGCCCGAGAGCGCCTATACGCGGGAGATGAACGGCAAGGTCTATGCGGAGATGTACGCCCAGGCTGAGTCGGCGCTCCGGGCCGGATACAGCGTGATCCTGGATGCCGCGTTTCTGCGGCTGGAGGAGCGGGAAGAAGCCGCCGCGCTGGCCGCCCGGCTGGGGGTGGATTTTTCGGGGGTCTGGCTGGATGCGCCGGAGGAGGTGCTGATCGCGCGGCTCGATGCCCGGCGCGACGACGCCTCGGACGCCGGGGTGGCGGTACTGCGGCGCCAGCAGGCGCTGGAAACGGGGGAAATCCGGTGGCCCCGGATCGACGCCACGGCGGCAAGTGCCGTGCAGCGTGAAACGGTAATGGTGTGCCTCGCACGGCGGTGACCGCGCGAGGCTGGTTCGGCTTCAGCCCAGCATCGAGCCGGTGTCGATGAAACGCTGGTGCCAGGAGAGCGCCTCCCCCGGCAGGCAGGGCGAGTGCTTCCCGTAGGAGTGCTCGCGCGCACGGTTGAAGTAGTCACGCAGCATCGGCTTGTAGTCCGGATGCGCGCAGTTCTCGATGATCGTCTCCGCGCGCTGCTTCGGCGACAGGCCGCGCAGATCCGCCAGGCCCTGCTCGGTCACGATCACCTGCACGTCCTGTGTGATGTGGTCGACATTCGAGGCCATCGGCACGATGGCGGAGATCTTGCCGCCCTTCGCGGTGGACGGGGTCATGAACACCGACACATAGGCGTTGCGGGCGAAGTCGCCCGAGCCGCCGATACCGTTCTGGATGCGCGAGCCCATCACATGGGTCGAGTTCACGTTGCCGTAGATGTCGGCCTCGATCAGCCCGTTCATGGCGATGCAGCCCAGGCGGCGCACCAGCTCGGGGTGGTTGGAGATCTCCTGCGGACGCAGGATCATCTTGTCGCGGTACGCCCCCATGTTGGCGTTCAGGGCGGCGGCGGCCTCCGGCGACAGCGAGAACGAGGTGGCCGAGGCCATGCGAAGCTTGCCGGAGGTCAGCATGTCCAGCATGCCGTCCTGGATCACCTCGGTGTAGGAGGTCATGTTCTCGAAACGGGAATTGTTCAGCCCGGTCAGCACCGCGTTGGCGATGTTGCCCACGCCCGATTGCAGCGGCAGCAGGTTTGGCGGCAGGCGGCCCTTTTTTACCTCGTGCTCGAAGAACTCGATGAGGTGGCCGGCGATCTTCAGCGAGGTCGCGTCCGGCGGGCTGAAGGGCAGGTTGCGGTCCGGCGCCTGGGTTTCGACGATCGCCACGATCTTCGACGGATCGACGCGGAAGGTGGTCTGGCCGATGCGGTCATCCGGCTTCACCAGCGGGATGGGCACGCGGTTGGGCGGCAGGGCGGTGCCGTAATAGATGTCGTGCATGCCTTCCAGGGCCGCGTTCTGCCAGGAGTTCACCTCGAGGATGATCTTGTCGGCGCGGTCCAGCCAGGTCTTGTTGTTGCCGACGGAGGAGGAGGGGATCAGCGAGCCGTCCTCAGTGATGCCGGAAACCTCGATCAGCGCCGTGTCCAGCGGGCCGAGGAAGCCCTGCCAAGCCATCGGGGCGACCTGGCTGAGGTGCATGTCGAAATACTCCATCCTGCCGCTGTTGATCATCTCGCGGGCGATGGGGTCGGAGTTGTAGGGCAGGCGGAACTCGATGCCGTCCGCCTTGGCCAGGGCGCCGTCCAGCTCGGGGCCGGTGGAGGCGCCGGTCCATACGCGCAGGCGGAACTTATCGCCCGCCGCGGTGGCGGCTTCCATCCGCGTGGCCAGGGCCTGCGGCACAACCTTGGGGTAGCCCGAGCCGGTGAAGCCGCTCATGCCCACCGTGCTGCCAGGGGTGATCAGCTCGGCGGCGGCTTCGGCAGGCATGATTTTTTGCCGCAAAGCGGTGGACTTGATCCGGCTGTCTTGGCTCATCAGTTTATTCTCCAGGCCTGAGCAAAGTTCTAAAGCCGCCCCGTCCCGGACAACTTTACGCCAGGGTGATAAACGATCCGGCAATTCTTGGACACAAGCCAGCGTACGATAATCTGCCTTGCCAGCTTTGCATGATATGCAGAACATGTTGCAACGCAGCGTGAAAAACCACGGTGGATGGCGCTGGGTATTTTCTCCATCTGAATCAATTGATTTGGATCAATGCAATCCCGCGCGACGGGGCGCGAATGGGGCCGGATTAGGCTGGCGGGCATGCGGTGCCGTGAGTTCCGTTGCGCGTTGCTCCATTGGACGGACGGGAGAGTCTGCGTGGCGGATACACCTCAAACATTTTACGAGCTCATGCGGGCGCAGGGCACTTCCCGGCGCTCTTTCCTTAAATTTTGCAGCCTTACCGCCGCGGCGCTGGGGCTGGAGCCGGTCTACGCGGCGAAGATCGCGCATGCGATGGAGACCAAGCCGCGCCTTCCGGTACTCTGGCTGCACGGGCTGGAATGCACCTGCTGCTCTGAGTCGTTCATCCGCTCCGGCAACCCGCTTTCCTCCGACGTCATCCTGAAGATGATCTCGCTCGATTACGACGACATGCTGATGGCCGCCGCCGGGCATGAGGCGGAGGCGATCCTGGATGAGATACCCAACAAATATCCCGGCGAGTACGTGCTGGCGGTGGAGGGCAATCCGCCGCTAAACGAGGACGGCATGTACTGCATCGTCGGCGGCAAGCCCTTCGTAGAGCGGCTGAAGGCCGTGGCGGCGAATGCCAAGGCGGTCATCGCCTGGGGTGCCTGCGCGAGCTGGGGCTGCGTGCAGGCGGCCAAGCCGAACCCGACCCAGGCCGTGCCCATCGACAAGGTCATCACTGACAAGCCGATCATCAAGGTACCCGGCTGCCCGCCCATCGCCGAGGTGATGACCGGCGTGATCTCCTATATCCTCACCTTCGACCGCCTGCCCGAGCTGGACAGCCGCGGCCGCCCGGCCATGTTCTACGGCCAGCGCATCCACGACAAATGCTACCGCCGCCCGCATTTCGATGCCGGTGAGTTTGTGCAGTCCTGGGACGACGAGGGCGCGCGCCAGGGCTACTGCCTGTACAAGATGGGCTGCAAGGGCCCGACCACCTATAACGCCTGCTCCACCGTGCGCTGGAATGGCGGCGTGTCCTTCCCCATCCAGTCCGGGCATGGCTGCATCGGCTGCTCGGAAGAGAATTTCTGGGATAACGGGCCGTTCTATTCGCGCCTGGCCAATATCGGCGCCGGGTTCGGTATCGAGGCCACGGCGGACACCATCGGCGGCACCGCCGCAGCCGCCGCCCTGGCCGGCGTGGCCGCGCATGCCGGGGCCAGCGCCATCAAGCAATTCACGCGCAAGCCGGTTGAGGGAGACAAGCAGTAATGACCGTGCAGACCCCGAACGGCTTCACGCTCGACAACACCGGCCGCCGCATGGTGGTGGACCCGGTAACGCGCATCGAGGGCCATATGCGCTGCGAGGTTAATCTCGACAGCGACAACGTCATCCGCAACGCGGTTTCGACCGGCACGATGTGGCGCGGACTGGAGATCATCCTCAAGGGCCGCGACCCGCGCGATGCTTGGGCTTTCTGTGAGCGCATCTGTGGCGTGTGCACCAGCACGCACGCGCTCGCATCTGTGCGCGCGGTGGAAAACGCGCTGGGGATCAATATCCCCGAGAACGCCAACATCATCCGCAACATGATGCAGCTCACGCTGTGGGTGCATGACCATCTCGTGCATTTCTACCATCTGCACGCGCTGGACTGGGTGGACGTGATCAGCGCGCTGAAGGCGGACCCGAAGGCGACCAGCGCGCTGGCGCAGAGCATTTCGCCCTGGAGCAAGTCCTCGCCCGGCTATTTCTCCGATATGCAGGCGCGGTTGCAGCGCTTTGTCGATTCCGGGCAGCTTGGCCCGTTCATGAACGGTTACTGGGGCAATCCGGCTTATCTGCTGCCGCCCGAGGCCAACCTCATGGCCGTGGCGCATTACCTGGAAGCGCTCGATTTCCAGCGTGAGATCGTGAAAATCCAGGCCGTGTTCGGTGGCAAGAACCCGCACCCGAACTGGCTGGTCGGCGGCATGGCCTGCGCCATCAACATGGACGCGCCGATGGGCGCCGGCGCGCCGGTGAATGTCACCCAGCTCAACCTGGTGGCGGACATCATCGACCGTACCATCGCGTTCATCGACCAGGTTTACATCCCCGATCTGAAAGCCATCGCCAGCTTCTACAAGAACTGGGATTACGGCCAGGGCCTCGCCGGCAAGAACGTGCTGTCTTACGGCGAATTCCCGCTCCACGCCAACGACCACACCAACCTGATGATTCCGCGCGGCGCCATCGTCAACGGCAATCTCAACGAGGTGATGGACGTGGACCTCACCGATCCGGATCAGGTGCAGGAGTTCGTTGATCACTCCTGGTACAAATACCCGGACGAATCCAAGGGGCTGCACCCGTGGGATGGCATCACCGAGCCGAATTTCGAGCTCGGGCCGAACACGGTTGGCACCAAGACCAACATCCAGCAACTCGACGAGGGTGCCAAGTACTCCTACATCAAGGCGGCGCGCTGGCGCGGTCATGCGATGGAGGTGGGGCCGCTCTCGCGCTTCACCATCGGCTATGTCAAGGGCATTTCCGAGTTCAAGGATCCGGTGGACAAGCTGCTCACCGATCTCGGCCTGCCTTTCAGCGCACTGTTCACCACGCTGGGCCGCACCGCCGCGCGCGGGCTGGAAGCCAGCTGGGCCGCGCATAAGCTGAAGGATTGCTACAACCAGCTCATCGCTAATATCGCCGCGGGCGATACGGCGACGGCGAATACCGCCAACTGGGAACCAGCCACCTGGCCCGCCAGCGTGAAGGGCGTGGGTTTCGCCGAGGCCCCGCGCGGCGCGCTCGGCCATTGGGTGCATATCGAGAACAGCAAGATCGCTTCCTACCAGGCCGTAGTGCCCACCACCTGGAACGGCTCGCCGCGCGACCCCGCCGGCAATGTTGGCGCGTTCGAGGCCGCGCTGCTCGGCACGCCGCTGGCCAATCCGAACCAGCCGCTGGAAATCCTGCGCACGCTGCACAGCTTTGACCCGTGCCTGGCCTGCTCCACACACGTGATGGCACCGGATGGCGGCGAGCTGATCCGCGTGCAGGTGCGCTGAACCATGAGCGCGCCCGGCACCAAACAGGGGGTGCATCCCCCTGTGTATGTGTACGAGCTTCCGGTGCGTCTCTGGCACTGGATCACGGCGCCTTGCATTTTGGTGCTGTCCGCCACCGGCTATCTCATCGGCAATCCGGCCTGGCCGCTTATCGCGGGCGAGCCGTTCCACCACTACATCATGGGTGATATCCGCTTCATCCATTTTGCCGCGGCGTACATTCTCGCCATCGGATTTCTGCTCCGCATCTACTGGGCAATCGTCGGCAACAAATATGCGCGGGAGATTTTCCTCCCCGCCATCTGGCGCGGCGAATGGTGGCATGAGTTCTACAAGTCGGCGCGCTGGTATCTGCTGCTCGAGCGTGAGTCCCTGCGCGAGGTCGGTCATAATCCTGTGGCGCAAACAGCGATGTTTGTGCTATTCGTACTGGGCGTGGCGTTCCAGATTGTCACCGGGTTTGCCCTCTATGGCGAGGGGGCGGGTGGCTGGTCCCACAGCCTGTTCACCTTCTGGGTGATCCCGCTCTTCGGCGGCAGCCAGCAGGTGCATACATGGCACCACCTTGGTATGTGGTACATTCTGTTGTTCGTCATCGTCCATATTTACCTGGTCGTCCGCGAAGACATCATGTCTCGCCAGACGATGGTGAGCACGATGGTAAATGGCTGGCGCTTCTTCAAGGATAAACGTCCATGAAACGCATTACCATCCTCGGCGTTGGCAATATCCTTTGGGCGGATGAGGGGTTTGGCGTGCGCGCCGTGGAAACCCTGCATGCGCGTTACGTGTTTCCGTCAAACGTCACGCTGGTCGATGGCGGCACGCAGGGCTTGGCCCTGCTGCCGGTCGTTGAAGATTGCGACGTGCTCATCATTCTCGACGCTGTGGACTACGGCCTGGAACCGGGCGAGTTGTTCATGGCCGATGACGGCGACGTGCCGAGCTACCTGAGCGCGGAGAAGATGAGCCTGCACCAGACCAGCATGCTGGACGTGCTGGGGCTGGCGCGGCTGAAGGACACGCTGCCGCTGCATCTGCGCCTGATCGGCGTGCAGCCTCTGGACCTGGAGAATTACGGCGGCACCGTCACCGCGCCCGTACGCGCGCAGATCGACGCGACGATTGCCGAGACGCTCGCCTATCTCGCCCGTTTCGGCGTGGTGCCAAGGCTGCGCGCGGCGCATGAAGCCGCGCCGCCGCTCGGGCCGGACTCCGTGGCGCTGGAGAATTACGAGGAAGGCTGCGCCGCATGAGCACCGATACGCTCTCGGCGCCGCTGCGCCGCTTGTTGCAAATGCCTGACATTAGTCCGCTTGGGCAGGATGATGCCGACCGCTTCATCGCTGACGGCCTCACCGCCTTGTTCTTCACCGGCAATCCCGCGCGCTATCCGGAAATCGACGATCTCGCCGTGGTGCTTCCCGAATTGCTGAAGGAGTTTCAGGGGCAGTTCCGGGTTGGCGTGATCGACCCGGATGTGGAGAAGAGGCTTGCCGTGCGCTTCAAAATTGGCGTGCGGCCGACTTTGCTGTTCCTGCGCGATGGCGCGGTGGTGCTTAGCCTGCCGCGCATGCGCGACTGGGCGGTGTATCTCGACGAAATCGGTAAAATCCTCACCCTGGAGCAAGCCGCATAATGTCTGCCACGCCGGAAGAAGGCCCAGCCTATCTGCCTCTGCCCAACAGCGTGACGCAATATACCCCGCCGCTGCTGCCGGATGACGCTGAGCTGCGCGAAGCCGGCGATGTCTGGCTGGACCGGATCGAGCAGGCCCTGGCCGCGTATCGGCCCGGCGCGCCGCAGGTTTTGGATTTACGCGAGGCCAGTCCGGCGGCTTTGCGCTTTCTCAAAGAGGTGCTGGGCTCGGGCGAGGTTTCGGCACTCGCCATGGGCAGCCCGGATGTGCAGGTGGAGGAGACCATCTTCACCGGGCTGTGGCGCGTGCGCGGCGATGGCGTGGACTATCTGGAAGTGGGCGACGTGCCGCGCATATTGCGCGAGCGCGCCGCCGCGGGTCCGATGGCGCTGCCCGACCCGGAGAGCATCTCCGAGGGTGTCATCAACGCCCCGCACATCCTGGCGGAGATCCTCGCCCGCAGCGCGAAGTTCATGGACACGGGCGAGACGCATAATTTCAACCTCGACCTCGTGCCGATGTCGGACGCCGATCTCGGCTGGTTGGTGCGCACGCTGGGCGAGGGCAATGTGGTCATCATCTCCGCCGGCTATGGCGCCTGCCGCATCCGCTCCACGCATCTCGCCGCCGCCTGGTGGGTGCAGTTCTCCAACGCTTCCAACCAGCTCATTCTTAACGCGTTGGACATTGCGGAGATCCCCGCCGTCGCCTGCGCCGCGCCGGATGACATCGCGGATTCCGCCAGGCGCGTGCGGGCCCTGCGCGGCGTGTATCAATGAGCCTGCGTTATGAATGCCGTATCTGCTGGCATGTGTACGACCCCGAGGAGGGCGATGACGGCTGGCAGATTCCGCCCGAGACACTGTTCGGGGAACTGCCCGAACACTGGTGTTGCCCAATCTGCGAGGCGCCGAAGGATACGTTCATTCGATTGGGTGAAATCGATGCATGAGATGTCGCTCTGCGAGGGGCTGGTGCAAACGCTGGAAACCCAGGCCAGCGAGCAGCATTTTGCCAAGGTGCACAAGGTGTGGCTGGAGATCGGCGCGCTCGCGACCATTGAGCCCGAAGCCATGTGCTTCAACTTTCCCATCGTCGCGCGCGGCACGCTGGCCGAGGGTGCGGAGCTGGCCATAGAGCAGGTGGACGGCCAAGCCTGGTGCATGCAATGCTCCACCCGGGTGGCGGTGCGCCGCCATGGCGATGGCTGTCCGAACTGCGGCAGCTATCAACTGCAAATTCTGGAAGGCCAGCAGATGCGGGTCAAGCAGCTGGAGGTATCATAACATGTGCGGCGTATGCGGCTGCGGCGATCATTCCCACGACCATGATCATGGCCACGATCACCACCACCATCACGGCCCGGAGCACGCGCACGCCCCGGGGCTCTCGCCCACCCGCATGGTGCAGGTGGAGCAGGACATCATGGCGGCGAACCAACGCCATGCCGACGCCAACCGCCGCTATTTCACCGGGCAGGGCATCTTCGCCATCAACCTCGTCTCCTCGCCCGGCTCCGGCAAGACCACGCTGCTGGTGAAAACCATCGAGGCGCTGAAAGGCGAATTCCCGATCGCGGTGATCGAGGGCGACCAGCAGACCGGGCTGGATGCCGACCGCATCAAGGCCACCGGCGTGCCGGCGTATCAGATCAACACCGGCAAGGGCTGCCATCTGGACGCGCATGGCGTAGGCCACGCGCTGGAGCATCTGCCCTCCCTGCGCGGCGGGCTGCTGTTCATTGAGAATGTCGGCAACCTCGTCTGCCCGGCGGGCTTCGATCTCGGCGAGGCGCATAAGGTCGTGGTGCTCTCCACCACCGAGGGCGAGGACAAGCCGCTGAAATACCCGGACATGTTTTATGCCGCGAATCTGATGCTGCTGAACAAGGCGGATCTGCTCCCGTATCTCGATTTCTCGGCGGAGACGGCGCGGGGCTATGCCCAACAGGTGCATCCGGGCATGGAATGCCTCACCCTTTCGGCCCGCACGGGGGAGGGCATGGAGGACTGGCTCGCCTGGCTGCGCAAGGGCGTGGCCGCGGCAGTCAGGCCGCGCGTAAAACTGTCTTCAGGTTCATGAATTCGTGCAGGCCATAAGGGCCCAATTCCCGCCCGTGGCCTGAGCGTTTTACCCCTCCGAACGGTGCCTCCGGCGCGGACGCAAGCATCTGATTGATCGCCGTCATCCCGGCTTCAATGTCGTGGATGAACCTGGTCTGCTCGGCGGGGTCATTCGTCCAGACCGAGGAACCCAGCCCAAAGGGGATGTGGTTGGCGAGGGCAATTGCCTCGTCGATATCCTTCGCGCTGAACACCATGGCGATGGGCCCGAAAATCTCCTCATGCATCAAGGTGCTTTGCACTGGCACCTGCGTAAGAATGCCGGCGGAGATGAATGCGCCCGGCCCTGGCAGTTTTTCTCCGCCCTCCAGCTTCGCCCCGAGTTTCTTGGCTTCCTCCAGTTGCCCCAGCACGGTGTTCAGCTGCTCGGCGCTGGAGAGCGGGCCCATATCCGTCGCCTTGTCCATTGGGTCGCCAGCCTTCACCGCGCTCATGGCGGCGGAGAATTTTGCCAGGAATTCCGGATATATATCCGCATGCACGATCATGCGCTTGCCGCAGATGCAGGACTGCCCGGTATTCTGAATCCTCGCCTTCACCGCCGCCGTCACGGCTTTTTCCAAATCGGCGGAAGGCATGACGATGAACGGGTCCGAGCCGCCGAGTTCCAGCACCACTTTTTTCAACTGCCGCCCGGCCTGTTCCGCCACGGCAATGCCGGCACCTTCGCTGCCCGTCAGCGTTACCGCCGCAATCCGCTCATCCGCGATGATCTGCGCGACATCCTTGGATTTGACGGCAAGATTCTGGAACAGTCCCTCCGGCGCCTGGGCCAGCCTCACCATCTCTTCGAGCAGCCCGGCAACGCCCTGTACGATGCTCGCATGTTTCAGCAGCCCCGCATTGCCCGCCAGGATCGCCGGGGCAAGGAACCGTACCACCTGCCAGTAGGGAAAGTTCCAGGGCATCACTGCCAGCACCACGCCAAGCGGCAGGAAATGGATTTCAGCACTCCCGCCCACCGTCAGCTTCACCTGTTCGGTGTTCAGCATCTCCGCCCCGTGTTTGGCGTAATGCCGAAAGCAGGCGGCGCATTTCTCCACTTCGGCGGTGGAGGAGGCCAGCGTCTTGCCCATCTCCTCGGTTGCCATGCGCGCCAGCCGCGCCTTGTTCGCCTCGAACACATCGGCTAGGCGGTTCAGCAGCGCCGTGCGCTCCGCAATCCCTGTCCGGCGCCAGCGCAAAAAGGCCGCCTGCGCTGCGGCGAGCTTCTGTTCCAGCTCTGCCGGCGTCAGTTCCGCGTAGCTGGCGATTTCCTGGCCCGTTGCCGGGTTCACGCTCTTGAACATGTCCGAGTCCTCCTGAAAATCTTCGTGTTCAGATAGGCCGTTCACGCGCGAATACGACTCCGTTCAGCAGATACGCGGCAGCGCGTCTTCTTCCAGCTCGGGCAGGACGCGGCTGCCGCCGATCGGCGTGCGCAGCGCCACTGGGCCGGGCGCCGTGACCATAATACCGATCATCGCCGCTTCCGCGCCGCCGGGCAGTGCCCGCCACGCCGCCAGCGCGGCGTCCGCGTCCTCCGGCGCCAGCACCGCCACCACCCGGCCCTCGCAGGCGAGGTAAAGCGGGTCGTAACCCAGCATGGAGCACACTGCCTGCGTGCTCTCGCGCACCGGGATGGCGGCTTCCTCCAGCTCGATGCCCAGTTTCACCGCCAGTGCGATCTCATGCGCCACGGTAGCCAGCCCGCCGCGCGTGGGGTCGCGCATGAAGCGCAGGCCGGGCAGCGCCAGCAGCGCCTGGGTGAAAGGCAGCACGGTCGCCGCGTCCGAGCGCACATCGCCACGCAGGCCGAAATCCTCCCGCGCCAGCATCACGGCGATGCCGTGGTCCCCCACCGGCCCGCTAACCAGGATCTTGTCACCGGGGCGGATGGCACCGATGCCGGGCGGGGAGCCGGGCGTGCGCACGCCGATGCCGGTGAGCGTGAAATACACCCCGCCGCCCTGGCCGCGCGGCAGCACTTTGGTATCACCGGCCACCACGCGCACCCCGGCCTCGCGCGCCGCAGCGCCCAGGCTCGCCATCAGTGTACGCAGCAGCTCCGTGGACGTGCCTTCCTCGATCAGCGCCGCCAGTGTGAGGTAGAGCGGCGTGGCGCCGGAAACGGCGAGGTCGTTGACCACGCCATGCACGCAAAGCGCGCCGATATCGCCGCCCGGAAACTGCACCGGCTGTACGGTGAAGCCGTCAGTCGTGACCATGATCTCGCCTTCCGGCAGGGCGATGGGCGTGGCATCGGCCTGGGTATCAGGGTTGCCCAAAGCGGGGGCGAAAATCTCCTCGATCAGCGCGCGCATCCGGCGCCCGCCATTGCCATGGGCCAGGGTAATCATCTCATCCATTGCCGCGCTCCAAACTCCACCACCTGGCCGAAACTCAACCCCGCATCGTTGCAGGGAATCCTGCGCCCCAGATGCGCCACCATGCCCCGCGCCCGCAACCGGGTGAGCAGCGCCTCGGCCAGCTTGCGGTTTTGGAACACCCCGCCGGCCAGTCCCACGGTTCGCGCCCCCACAAGGCGCGCGATCTCCGCCCCCGTGGC
>DATIWS010000222.1:0-6788 GCA_035519275.1 Acidocella sp.
GCCGCCAGCGTGTTCCATTTCGGCCAGTTCACCATCGCCCAGGTGAAAAAGGCTTTAACACAAGCGCACTTGCCGGTCCGCCACCCCCGGACAATACTGCCGGCATAAGGAGTCTGACGTCTGCCATGGCCAAGAAAGCCGCAAATCCCCCCGAAACCGCCCCCAAGAAGAAGTCTGCGGCGGCAAAACCGAAAGCCAAGAGCAGCGCCGCTCCCGCCCGCCGGGAGGTAACCGTGCCGCCGCCATTTCATGGCCCAGATGCGCGGGTGCTGGACCGGCTTTGGGCCACCGTGCTCTCGCGCAAGGAGGCCGACCCCAACCAGAGCCATTCCGCCCGGCTGCTCGCCCGCGGCACCGAGAAGGTGGCGCAGAAATTCGGCGAGGAAGCGGTGGAGTGCGTCATCGAGGCGGTAGCCGGCAAGACCACGGCGCTGATCGGCGAAAGCGCGGACGTGCTCTACCACCTGCTCGTGCTTTGGGTGGATGCCGGCATCAGGCCCGAGCAGGTCTGGGCCGAGCTGACCCGGCGCGAGGGCATGAGCGGCATCACTGAAAAGGCGGCGCGCAAGCCGCTGATGCTTGGCTTTCCCACCAAAAAAATCCCGTAAGGAAGACCCCGCCATGGCCTACGATGACAACAACATCTTCGCCAAGATCCTGCGCGGCGAGATCCCCTGCACCAAGCTCTACGAGGACGAATACGCCCTCGCCTTCCCCGACATCCACCCCCAGGCGCCGACGCATGTGCTGGTGGTGCCGAAGGGCAAATACGTCTCCATCGCCGATTTCGGCGCCAAGGCCAGCCCGGAGGAGATCACCGGCTTCTTCCGCGCCGTCAGCCATGTGGCCAGGCAGCTCGGCGTGGAAGAGTCCGGCTACCGGCTGATCTGCAACGCCGGCCCTGACAGCCACCAGGAAGTACCGCATTTCCATGCCCATATCCTGGGCGGTCGGCCGCTCGGACATCTGCTGGCTCCCGGCTGATGAAAAAGGGCTCCGCATTCGAGGTCTTCCGGACGTTCCTCGTCCTGGGCATCACCTCGTTTGGGGGCCCGGTGGCGCATCTCGGCTATTTCCGCAAGGAGTTCGTGGAAAAACGCGGCTGGATGAGCGCCGAGGATTACGGCGCGCTGCTGGCTTTATGCCAGTTCCTGCCCGGTCCCGCCTCCTCCCAGACCGGCTTCTGCATCGGGCTGAACCGTGCCGGCCTCCCCGGCGGGCTCGCTGCCTGGGTCGGCTTCACCCTGCCCTCCGCCTTGCTGATGACCGCGATCGCGCATTACGCCGCGGCTTTCCAGAGCAATCCCCTTGCGCATGGCGTGCTGCACGGGCTGCAACTGGCGGCCATGGCCGTGGTGGCGCAAGCCGTGTGGCTGATGGCGCAGAGCCTCTGCCCGGACACGCCGCGCCGCGCCCTGGCGCTGCTGGCCACGGCCGTCCTGACCATCTTCCCCGACACTGGCGGGCAGGTGCTGGTCCTTGTCATCGGCGGCGTCGTCGGCTGGCTGGCGCTGGACGATTCCGGGCTGGTGAAGCACCGGGAAAAGCGCCGCCTTGCCCGCGAACTGGAGGAAGCCGGGCGCGAGCTGAGGCTGCACTTCTCCGCCATGCTCTGCCTGGCGCTGTTCGGCCTCCTGCTGCTGGCGGCCTTCTTCGTACCCACCTCCGGGCCATGGGCGCTGGCCGGGGCGTTCTACCGCGCCGGGGCGCTAGTGTTCGGCGGCGGGCATGTGGTGCTGCCCCTGCTGCGTGATGCCGTGGTGGTGCCCGGCTGGGTTTCTCCGCAATTATTCCTGGCCGGCTATGGCGCCGCCCAAGCCATGCCGGGGCCGTTGTTCACGGTGGCCACTTTCCTCGGCGCTCTTACCGCGGGGTATCAGGGCGCGGCCATCGCCACACTGGCGATCTTCCTGCCTGGCCTCCTCATCGTTGCCGGCACCCTGCCCTACTGGCAGCAATTGCGTACCCGCCCGCATATCGCGGCGGCGATGAAGGGGCTGAACGCGGCCGTGGTTGGACTGCTGGGCGCCGCTTTCGTCAACCTGCTGACCTTAAGCACGCTCCGGAGCCCGTGGGACCTGCCAGTGGCGGCCGGGGCGCTGATGCTGCTCACCGCCGGGCGGGCAAAGCCGATCCTGGTTGTCGCCTTCTGCGCCGCCGCGGGGGCTGTGGTCTAAGAGACCGTCACACCGCGAACTGGATGACTTCGCGCACCAGCGGGTAGATCTCGGTCTGCCAGCGCCGGCCGGAGAACACGCCGTAATGGCCGACGCCGGTCTGCACATGGTGGCGCTTGAGCGCCGGGCTCAGCCCTGAGCACAGGTCCAGCGCCGCCGAGGTCTGGCCCAGGCCGCAAATATCGTCGCGCTCACCCTCGACTGTGAATAAGAAGGTCTTCTTGATCATCTCCGGCTTCACCCGCCGGCCGTGATAATGCAGCTCACCGGTGGCGATTTCATGCTTCATGAAGATACGCTCCACCGTCTCCAGATAGAATTCTGCCGGCAGATCCATCACTGCCAGGTATTCGTCGTAGAAATCCCGGTGCATGTTGGCGGCTTCGTAGTCCTCGGTCGCCAGTGAGCGAAACTGGCGCACGTGCGCGCCGATATGCTTGTCCAGGTTCATCGAGACGAAGGCGGCGAGCTGCATGAAGCCGGGGTAGACGTGCCGCCCCGCCCCCTTGTAGCGCCACGGCACGATGCCGATCATCTTCTCCTCGAACCAGTCCATGTCCTTGCTCTTGGCGAGCAGGTTGACGCGCGTGGGGTTGCGGCGGGTGTCGATCGGCCCGGCCATCAGCGTCATGCTGCGCGGGGTGGCGGGGTTGTGGTCCTCCGCCATCACCGCCACCGCCGCAAGGACCGCCACGGCCGGCTGGCACACGCCTACCACATGGCTGCGCGGCCCGAGCTTCTCCAAAAACGTGATCACATGCTCGATATAATCGTCGAAGCCGAAGCATCCGGCGGAAACCGGAATATCCCGCGCGTTGTGCCAATCGGTGATATACACGTCGTGGTCGCGCAGCAGCGTCTCCACTGTGCTGCGCAACAGCGTGGAGAAATGCCCGGAAAGCGGCGCCACCACCAGAACCTTGGGCTGCGGGCGGGCAGATTCCTTCTTGAAGTGCAGCAGGGTGCCGAAAGGCGTGGAGAACGCCGCCTCTTCCCGTATCGCCACCTCCTCGTTGCCGACGAGGACGTGCTTGAACCCGAAATGCGGCCGGCTATGCGTGGTGCCGGCATAGCCGAAAACCTCGAGCGCCGCGCTAAAATGGCGCAGGAAGATGCCGTAGGGACTGCGGGGCGTTACCGCGCGTATTAGGCGGCTGCTGTTCTGCGCCATTTTACGCCATGGGTCCACAAAATCGACTTGCGCCTGGTAAAGCTGATAAATCATATTACTGTTTTAACCCCAAAGCGATGTCTTCGCTGTAAGCGGGCGTACGGCCCATTGTCTTGCGGAGCCCATTTCGTTACTATAATGGGTTCATTTATATAAAAATGAAAGGGCGAACATGGCTGAGTCGACTCTGCTGATTAGCAGCAAGAATTACTCCTCCTGGTCGCTGCGCGGTTTTCTGCTGGCCAAGATCTCCGGCATATCCTTCGCGGAAGAGCGCGTCTCCCCAGATGATCCGCGCGCCCGCGAGGAATTGCTGATGCGCACATCTTCCATTCTTGTGCCCTGCCTGGTTCATGGCGATGTCAGCGTATGGGACACAATCGCCATCGCCGAATACCTGAACGAGCAGTTCCCCGAGTCGCGCATGCTGCCCCAGGACAAGGTGGCGCGGGCACGCTGCCGCTCCATCTCTGGCGAGATGCATTCCGGCTTCGCGGCACTGCGCTCCTCGCTGCCGATGAACCTGCGCTTCCGCAAGCCCGGCTTCACCGTGTGGTCCTCCGCCCAGGCGGATATCGACCGCATCACCTCGATCTGGCGCGACTGCCTGAACACCTGGAAGGGCCCCTTCCTGTTCGGCCGCCAGCCCACCATCGCCGATTGCATGTATGCCCCCGTGGTCACGCGCTTCCTTTCCTATGACGTGAATGTCGGCCCGCTCTGCCAGGAATATTGTGATACCGTCCTTTCCTGGTCGCCGATGAAGGAATGGATTGCCGACGCCAAGGAAGAGCCGCAGGAAATCATCGAGCTCGACCTGGATTTCTGATCACGCCCCGGGGAACCGTCCCCAGACCGTTACCTATCGGCGAGAAAAGGGGTCTTTTCATGGCCCCTTTTCCTTCAGGACGACACAAATCCGCCACGAAGCCGCGCTCTCAGCTCCAGGGCGTGGGCGGTGGAATATCGCACGGACCTTCCACGACCACCGTGCCGAAAGCGGCGGGCGACGCGATCTCCAGGTATTCCATGTCAGGCGAGTAATCGAACAGGTAATGGGTGATGCCCGGCTGCTGGTGAACGCAGTCCCCGGCTTCAACCAGATGCTCCTTGTCCCCGTACATGAACCGGGCCCAGCCCTTGGTCATGAAAACGATATGGAAATCAGCGATGTGCTGGTGCCAGCCTGTGCCCTTTTCGGGCGGGAAATCCGGGTTGGCCTTCACCAGCTGGGCGATGACACGTCCCCCCGTGGCGTCGGCCACGCCAAGGTCGCGGTAGAGGAAGAAGCTGCGCAGTCCATCCGTGCGCCAGGGCGCATCCCCGGGTTTCACATGGGAAAACTTATTGACGATGGATTCATCTAGCATCGGCCCCGCTCCGTTTTGCCTGGGGAGCGGGAAGCGTCGCACATTTCAAAGTAAAAGCGCCAGAATTTTTGCGGCTGCTTAATAGCAGGACATTTATCTGCCTAAGTTTTAGTCATCGCCCCGTTCGGCGCGGACCAGCACTTCGCGCTTGCCGACATGGTTGGCGGGCGAGACAACGCCGTCCTTCTCCATCTGCTCGATGAGCTTGGCGGCGCGGTTATAGCCGATGGTCAGGCAGCGCTGCAGGTAGGAGGTGCTGGCCTTACGGTCCCGCGCCACGATCGCGACCGCCTGGTCGTACAGCGCGTTCTCGGACGTTGTGTTGCCGCCGACGGCGCCTGCCGGCATGGCGGAGCCGTCCTCGTCCTCGACATGCTCGGTCACCTCATCGAGATAGGCGGGCTCGCCCTGCTCGCGCAGGTATTCCACCACCGCCTCCACCTCCTGGTCGGAGACGAAGGGACCATGCACGCGGGTGATGCGCCCGCCGCCCTGCATGTAGAGCAAATCGCCCTGGCCCAGCAGCTGTTCCGCCCCCTGCTCGCCCAGGATGGTGCGGCTGTCGAACTTCGAGATCACCTGGAAGGAAATGCGGGTCGGGAAATTGGCCTTGATGGTGCCAGTGATCACGTCCACCGAGGGGCGCTGCGTGGCCATGATCACATGGATGCCCGCCGCGCGCGCCTTCTGCGCCAGGCGCTGCACGCAGACCTCGATCTCCTTGCCCGCCACCAGCATAAGGTCGGCCATCTCGTCGATGAACACGACGATGAAGGGCAGCGGCTCCAGCGCCAGCGGCTGCTCCTCGAACACCGGCCTGCCGGTTTCGGAGTCGAAGCCCGTCTGCACCCGGCGCGTGACAACCTCGCCGCGGGCGCGGGATTCGTTCACCCGGTCGTTGTATCCGGCGATGTTACGCACCGCGAGCTGGCTCATCGCGCGGTAGCGGCGGTCCATCTCGCGCACCACCCATTTCAGGGCCGCCACGGCTTTCGGCGGCTCCGTCACCACCGGGGTGAGCAGATGCGGAATGCCGTCATAAACGGAGAGTTCAAGAATCTTGGGATCAATCAGGATGAGGCGGCACTGCTCGGGCGAGAGCCGGTAGAGCAGGCTGATGATCATCGCGTTCACACCCACCGACTTGCCGGAGCCGGTGGTGCCCGCGATCAGCAGATGCGGCATGCGGGCGAGGTCGGCGACGACCGGGGCGCCGGAAATGTCCTTGCCCAGGGCCAGGGAGAGCGCACCGTGCTGACTTTCCCACAGGGAACTGCCCAGCAGCTCGGAGAGATAGACTGTCTCGCGCTTGGCGTTCGGCACCTCGATGCCGATGACATTGCGCCCGGCCACGGTGGCGATGCGCACGGCGATGACGGAGAGCGAGCGGGCGATGTCCTCGGCCAGGCCGACCACGCGGGCGGAGCGGATGCCGGGGGCGGGCTCAAGTTCGTACAGCGTGACCACCGGGCCGGGGCGGATTTCCACGATCTTCCCTTGCACGCCATAGTCTTGCAGCACGGTTTCGAGCAGGCGGGCGTTGCTTTGCAGTGCTTCCTCGGTGGGGCCCGTGCCGGCGCGCTGCGGCGCCGGGCGCAGCAGGTCGAGCGAGGGCAGAGTCCAGCCGAGTTCCGGCAGCGCCAGGCGCTCCTGGCGCGGTGCCGGGCGCGAGACGGCGATGTTGGGCTTTACCGCCGGCTTGGCCTGCTGAGGCGGCACAGGCACCGGGGAAGCAGGCCGCATCGGGGGCGCGAAGTCGGGCTCGTCGTCATCCTCTTCCTGCGGCGCGGGAACCCAGGCACTGCGCGGCGCAGCCTGCTGCTCGGCCGTAGTCTGCAGCACGCTAAGCCAGGAGGAGACAGCCTCCGCCCCACGCCGTCCCTGCTGGACCGAGGCCGCGGCGGCACGGGCGGCATGCTGCCCGCCGGCACGCCATTCACCGGGACTGATGCCGAGCGCGTAACCGAAGCAGGCGAGCCCCGCGATGAGGGTGATGCCCATGACGATACTGGGGAGCATATGCCCGGCGCTGACATGGCTGATGAGGCTGGCGACGATCCCGCCCATAGC
>DATIWS010000223.1:0-22408 GCA_035519275.1 Acidocella sp.
AGGAATTATTTGCTGTCAAACCTCCAATAGCCCCGGACAGAACTCCAAAGCCCGCCCGCCCTCGTGGCTGACATAGCCGCGCGGCGCGGAAACCACGCGGATTCCCTCCTGCACGCTCTCGTGCCGGAAATGCGTATGGCCATGAATCCAGGCATCAGGCGCGTTGTCGCGGAATTCTGGCAAAAGCTCGGAGGCGTAGGCCGGGGCGATATTGCCCTCGCGCCGGCCAAGATACGCCGCTCCCGGAGCATGATGCGTCACCACCACAATCTTCGCCTCCGGATCCTCCTCGCGCAGCCGGGCAATGGTGATATGCAGCCAGGCGCGCGAGCGTTCATGCCGGGTCAGTGCGTTCTCAGGCTGAAATCTGGTGGTGACACGGTAAATCAGCCGGTAATCGTTCATGTGCCGGGCGGCGAAGTCCATGGCCCCGGCCACGTCCCCGTTCAGCGCGAAATCCGTCCACAGCGTGCAGCCAAGCACATGCAGCCGTCCGCCAGGCAGGTCGAAGCTGGCGACGGTGTTCTCCAGATAGCGCACCCTGCCCTCGGTCCGCTCCGCCGCCGAGAACAGCGCCGGCTGCAGAAGGTGGATCTGCTGGTGGTAGAATTCGTGGTTGCCGGCCACGAGCACGGCGGGCACGCCGAGAAATTCCGACACCTGCTCGGCATAGACGATCGCGCGCAGGCCGATATGAATATCCCCTGCCAGCACCACGAGGTCTGCCTGCGGTAAATCCGTGAGCATCGGCCCGCGTGACGGGTGCCTGGGCACGCCGCGATGGCGCGAGAGGAAGCCTTTCCAGCCCGGCACTGTCAGGCTCCAGCGCTCCATCTCAAGATGGAGGTCGCTCATATACAGAATCCGGATCATCAATGGCCGTGTAATAGCAGGTACAGGAACCCCGTGGCGAACAAAGCGGTGAGCACCCGCCAGACATACAGCTCAGAGGCCCGCAGCTGCGCGAGAGGCTGATTCACCCTCTCCCCGCCCTGCACCAGCCCTGTTTGCAGCGCCCGCGCCAGCTCCCCGGCATCGGCATATCTGTCCTCCGGCTTGGGCGCCAAGGCTCGCTGCAACACCAGCCCGAGCCAGCGCGGCAGATCCGGCCGCATCCGTCCCAAAGGCAGCTTCTCACGCTGGCCGAAGGGGAACGGCCCGCCGGAAAACATGCGGTAGATCGTCACCCCCAGCGCGTACACCTCCGTGCGGGCGCTGGCCGGGACGTTGTGCAGCAGCTCCGGCGCCATGTAGCGTATGGTCCCGCCCGGCTTCACCGCCTCGGTGGTGTCGATGCCCGGCAGATAGGCAAGCCCCAGATCGAGCAGCCGCACCTCGCCGCGCTCATCCAGCAGCATCACGTTCTCGGGCTTGATGTCGCGGTGGATGATCTGGATCGCCGCCAAGTCCTGCACCGCCTCGCAGAGTTTCAGCGCGATGCCCACGCCTTCCGGCAGCCCGATCAGCGGCGGACGGTTCAGCCTCTTCTCCAGCGACTCGCCCCGGTACAGCGGCATGACGAGGTACAGCGAGGACCGGCGTTCGGGCGGCAAATCGAGATACCGCACCACGTTGCTGCCGCGCACGGCGGTGCCGATCCACGCCTCGCGCATGAACCCGGCGGCGAACACCTCGTCCTGCAGCATCGATGGCAGCGGGATCTTCATCGCCACTTCGCGCTGGCCGATGGTGTCATACGCCGCCTTCAGGATGGTGTAGCGCCCGCGGAACAAGGTCTGCCCGATGGTGAAATTGTCCCACACATCACCCTCGCGCGGGGGCGGGCGCAGCGGCAAATTAGCGAGCGAGGCCATCGCCGTATCGCCGTTATCGGCGGGGGCGGCGGCAATCCGCATTACCATCACGGATTTATCGATCCCCGGCAGCGGGGCCAGCGCCGACAGCACGGCATAGGCCAGCACCGTGTCATCCCCGGGCGCCACGGCCATCCGGGGCAAAAGCGCGCCATACACCAGCTCCGGCGCCACGCCTTCCACACCGCCGATCAGGAGATACACATCCCCCTCCTCGGCCAGCTCCTCGGCATGGTCCACGGTGAACTCGTCATTCAGCCCCAGCGCCCGCGCCGGCAGGAACTCGCCCAGCCGGGCATGGGGGCGCATCAGCGGCGAGAGCGCCTTGCCGCGCAGGCGGTAGAGCTGGCAGACGCCGATCTGCACCATGCCGATATGCCGCCGCTCCAGCAGCAAAGCCGAGAGCGAGACCGGCGCCAGATGGCGCGTCGTGTCACCATGCATCTGCGCCGCGAGCCAGCGGTTCAGCGACACCAGCGCCTGCGAGGCCGCGCGCCGGGCCGAGAGCGTGCGCTGCGCACCGAAATAGCCTTCAGCGAAGGAATGCACGGCCAGCTGTGCCGCATCGCGCGCGCCGGGCAGGCTGATCCGCCCCTCGGCATGGGCGCGGGCCATCACGCCGATCACCCCGCGCTCGGGGCTTGCGAAACTCTCGCCCGTATAAACCGCAAAGAAATTATGCGAACTCGCCGACACCGACTGCGCCGCGAAGGCCGTGGCCACACGCCAGGCGCCATTTTCTACCGGCGTCGCGTCAGCCATCACGGTGTTTGGCCGGCTGCCAGGGCGTGTCCCCCGCCCCGGTGCCCGCGGCCACGCGGGCCTGCACGAAGAGCAGGTCCGAGAGGCGGTTGAGATAGACCAGCACCAGCCGGTTCACCCGCTCATCCGGGGCCTCCAGCAGATGCACCACCACTCGCTCCGCCCGGCGCACCACCGTGCGCGCGAAATGCAGATGCGCCGAACCCGGCGTGCCGCCCGGCAGCACGAAGGAGGTGAGCGGCGGCAGCTCCGCGTTCAGCTGGTCGATCCGCGCCTCCAGCCAGTCCACCTGCGCCTGGGTGACGCGCAGGGACGGCGCCTCGCCTTCCTCGATCGGCACGCACAGATCCGCGCCGAGGTCGAACAGGTCGTTTTGCACCCTGGCCAGCAGCTCATCCTCGGCCACGCCCACATGCAGCCGCGCGATGCCTATGGCGGCATTGGCCTCGTCCACCTCGCCGATGGCGGCGATCCTGAGGGATGATTTCGGCACCCGCGAGCCGTCGCCAAGCGAGGTTTCGCCCTGATCGCCGCCACGGGTATAGATCTTGTCCAGCTTGACCATACCGCAATGCACCACGGCCCGGCCCATGCCGCAAGACGGCGCGACACGCATAAAAACAACGGGCCGGACGCGTGATGCGCCGGCCCGCCATTCAGCCTATACCGCTGATCGCCGCGTTACTTCTCGACGAACGCCTTCTCGATCACGAACTCGCCGCGCTCGTGATGATTGCCTTCCCTGAAGCCGCGGGAGAGCAGCATGTTCTGCAGGTCGTCCAGCATCTGCGGGCTGCCGCAGAGCATCACGCGGTCGGTCTCCTTGTTCAACTTGGGCAGGCCGAGGTCGGCCTCAAGCTTGCCCGCCTCGAACAGCGCCGTGAGACGGCCATTGTTGCGGAACGGCTCGCGCGTGACGGTGGGGTAGTACAGCAGCTTCTCGCGCGCCACCTCGCCGAAGAACTCGTCGTTCAGCAGGTTGTTCACGATCAGCTCGCCATAGCCCAGCTCGTCGATCTGCCGGCAGCCATGCGCCAGCACGATGTGGTCGTACAGCTCGTAAGTCTCCGGGTCCTTCACGATGCTTATGAATGGCGCGAGGCCCGTGCCGGTGCCGAGCAGGTACAGCGTCTTGCCCGGGAGCAGGTTCTGCTGGATCAGCGTGCCGGTCGGCTTGCCGCCGACGAGAATCTGGTCGCCCGGCTGGATCTTCTGCAGGTGCGAGGTCAGCGGACCATCCGGCACCTTGATCGAGAAGAACTCAAGCTGATCCTCGTGATGCGCGCTGCACATCGAGTAGGCACGCATCAGCGGCTTCCCGTTGACCGTGAGGCCGATCATCGTGAACTGCCCGCTGATGAACCTGAAACCGGGATCACGTGTGGCCGTGAAGCTGAACAGCCGGTCAGTCCAGTGCCGGACGGTCTGCACCGTCTCGGTATACATCGTCGCCAATTTTCTACTCCGCTCCTTCGTACCCGCCGGGTCTGCCCATCGGGCCGTTTCCGGCCGCGGGGACATACAGGCTAACCAGGGTCTCTGACAATGCGGGCAGGCCGCCATACTGTCCTGCGCCCGCCAGAACCGCACCCGCGCGCGTGCATATACGATTCAGAGAAAATGTTAACCTCTTTTTTGACGTTCCAGGGGGCTAAAAAGAAAAAAACTCTACGCAGGCCACGCCACGGCCCGCCAGAGAGGCATAAATGCGCCCAGGCGGTCAGACCGCCGCTTCGCCCTTTTCGCTGGTGCGGATACGGATCACCTCATCCACATTGGAGACGAAAATCTTGCCGTCACCGACGCGGTCGGTCTTGGCGGCGTGCATGATCGCCTCCACCGCGTGCTCCACCATCGTGTCCGGGCACACCACCTCGACGAGCAATTTCGGCAGGAAATCCACCACGTATTCGGCGCCGCGATACTGCTCCGTATGCCCTTTCTGCCGGCCGAAGCCTTTTGCCTCGATCACGGTGATGCCTTGCAGCCCGACATTGTGCAGCGCGTCCTTCACCTCATCGAGTTTGAACGGCTTGATGACGGCTTCAATCTTTTTCATCTGTCACACACCCCTTTTGATGTTTTAGGGCACTCTCCCCGAGCTTGCACCGCAGTTAGGCAGCTGAATTTAGTTTAAGCAATAAATTTTTCCGCCGCCCAACAAGGCGGCACCGCAACGGCCGTGCCCAGTGCCGGAGAACAAACTTGGCGGCGCTGCGGAATTTGCGGTAAACAATTCCAAGTTTACCGCCGGAGCTAAAATGACGTCTGCGACCCTGCGTGACATCGAGCGCCAGCTCCACGCTGACGCCGTCCGTCTTGCCCCTGAATTCGCCGCCTTCCGTGGCCTGAAAGCCGAGCTGGACGAGGCCGCACGCGCCCGCCCCGGCCTGTTGGGAATGCATCTGCGCCATGCGCTGGAGGCCGGGGCGCTGACCCGCAAGGGCGTTGCCCCTGCCCTGGCCCGCGCCGCCGCAGCCCGCGCCGCCGCCCAGTTCATCACCGCCGAGGCCGACGCCCTCACCGCCGAGGACCGCGCCGCCCTGCCCGCCTGGGTTCCCGCCATGGCGGCGGAGGTCTCGCCCGGCCTTGCCTTCCTCGCGCGGAATTTCGGCCTGTCCGGTGCCGAGGCCGAGCTGCTGCATCTTAGCTGGCCGCATCTCGGCACCGCCGAGGCGCTGATGGAAACCGGCGGCGACATCCGCCTGGCCCGCGACCCGAAGAGCGCGCTGAACGGCTATGGCTGCAGCCACCGTCCGCGCCCCTGGGCCATCACCTTCGCCTCCTCCACCGCCTCCTCCTCCTCCGAGCGCGGCTATGTCGCGGCGGACAGGATGCGCCTGCGCACCACCGCCGCCCTGCTCCGCGGCATGGAGCCGCGTCAGGCCATCCGCCAGTCCATCGAGGCCGTGCGCCGTGGCATCGCCAGCGCTTTCGGCCTGGGCGCGGATGAGCGCATCATCCTCGCCGCCTCGGGCACCGACACCGAGCTGCTGGCCCTGGCGCTGACGCATCTGGCGGGCACGGATCAGCCCATCCTCAACATCCTCATCGCCCCGGAGGAAACCGGGCGTGGCGTGCCGATGGCGGCGCGCGGGCTGCATTTCGCCGTGGATACCGCGCGCGGGCATGACGTCACCTTCGAGGCGCCGATCGACGGCTTCCGCCCGGATACCGCCCTGGCCAATGTGCTGCTTCGCGAAACCTCGGGCGCGGTGCGGCCGGAAGCGGTGGTGGAGGCCGAGATTGAATCCGTCCTCGCCACCGGCATCGCGGAGGGCAAGCGCGTCATTCTGCACGGGCTGGATTTGTCCAAGACCGGGCTGCTCGCCCCCTCGCCCGCCTTCCTCGCCAAACTCCGCGCCAAGTATGGCGACGGCTTCGACTTCGTGCTCGACGCCTGCCAGACCCGGCTCTCCCCAGCATCGCTGCGCGCCTATCTGGCGCTGGACGCGGTGGTGCTCATCACCGGCTCGAAATTCTTCACCGGCCCGCCGTTTGCGGGTGCCGCCATCCTGCCCGCCAGCTACGCGGCGCGGCTGCGCACCGGCACGCTACCCGCCGGGCTCTCCGCCTATTTCGGGCGCGATGAATTCCCCGCCGGCGCGCCCTCCACCAAGGCGCTGCAACCGGGCGGCAATTACGGCCTGTCCCTGCGCTGGCATGCAGCCCTGGCCGAGATCAAAGCGCTGCTGCGCGTACCCCCCGCCCGCCGCGCGGAAATCCTGCGCGCCTTCGGCGAGACGGTGCGCGCCGCCATTGCCGCGCAGCCCGCACTCACGCTGCTGGAAGCCCCGGCGATCAGCCGCACCACCGCCGATGAAGACTGGGAATGTCTGCGCACCATCTTCACATTCTCCCTGCGCGCCCCGCACGCGCCGGAGCGCTGCCTCACGCCCGCCGAGGCAAGGCAGGTCTATATGTGGCTGAACACCGACCTCTCGCCCTTGCTGCCGGATGAATCCTGGGTCGCGGCGCGCATCTGCCATATCGGCCAGCCGGTGCCGCTGGCGCAGCCGACCGGCGCGGGCCAGATGGGAGCGCTGCGCGTCTCCGCCGGGGCGCGGCTGATCTCGGGCGAGCCCTCCCACCGCAACCTAGCCGCTCAGGCGCGGTTGGCGCGGGAGTTCCTCGACCTCAACACGGTGTTCCTGAAGATCGACCTGATCCTGCGCAACTGGGACAAACTGGCCGCTGCCAACCCCGCCCCCACCTACCGCCCGGCGCGCATCGCCGCCCCGGGGCTGGTCAACGCCTGATCTAAAACGGGCAACAAAAAAACCGGGGGCGGCGTTACACCGTCCCCGGCTGTTGAGCATTAGCTCTTGGTGGTGGCGGCGGCCTGCGGCGCGGCCTTCTTGTGGTGAGAGACCTTGTGGGTCTTGGCGTGCGTCACCGGCTTCGCCGCAGGAGCGGCAGCAGCCGGGGCGGTCGCGGCAGGAGCAGCAGCAACCGGCGCGGAGGCGGCCGGAGCAGCCGGGGCGGCGGTCTGCGCCATGGCAGGGCCGGCAATGAGAGCAGCAGTCGTGGCGGCAATAACAAACTGACGTAACATGTTGTACTTCCTCTGTTTCGCGGCGCCGTTGATGAAGCCGCGAGCGGATACAACCCTTAGATTAAATCAAAATTGTGGCCAAGCCCACGGCGCGCATTACCGCCCCGAAGCTGGTCAACGCCTAAAGCCTACGAGCAGCCGCCATGTGCCGCCCCCGGCGCACAGACGGGCGCGGGCGGAGCAGCCGGCTGCGTATTCGCCACCGGCGCCGGGCTCGCCGGGCTGTACAGCGCGATGGTGATGCGCTTGCCCGCCTTCTGCACCTGGCTCGGCGTGCCCAGCGCCTGATTTGTGGCGAAAAACTGGCCCACATCAACGCGGTCGGCGCTCTGCCCGGCATGGCCGCAAACCGTCCACACACGATGCCCCTGACTCAGGGCCGAATAGGCATGGGCAAGATCGCCATCGGCATCGTTCAGCACCACGGTCTGCGCGCCCGGCGGCAGATACAGGCGCAGGACCGGCAGAGCGCCTAGATCGGTAAGATAGACGACATCGCCCGGTGCCACCTCCTGCGCAAGCATCCTGGCCGCGATGTCCCAGCGCGGCTTCGTCTCCGCCCCGTAATAGGGCAGCGTGTTGACGAGCAGCAGCACCGCCGTCAGCACCACGGCCACGCGCCGCGCCCGCGGCGCCACATGATCAAGCAGCGCCGCAGCACCTATTCCGGCCAGGACGGCGAAGGGTGCCGCGCTCCACAGCAGGTAGCGCGGCAGGAAGATCGGCCGCCACAACGAGATGAGCGCGAACAGCCCCGGCAGAAAGATCAGCGAGATGCCGAGCACGGCAAGCATCGCCGGACGGTGGCGCAGGCGCCAGGTGGCGGCGGCCAGGGCAGCCATCAGCACCGCGTCGATCAGCCATAGCAGGATGTCGGGCGTCGGCACCTTCATGAAATGGAAGGTCACCCAATCCGCCACGTGCATGAAATAGACCGAGCCCAGGCTATACCAAAAACGCGAGAGGTTAAGCGGCGGGATCCACATGACCGAATTCACCGCGGAGCTGCTCTGGAAATGCGTCATCAGCGCGTAGAAGGGCGCGGCGCACAGGGCGGCAATAAGATCCGCCTTGACCACGTTGATGGCCAGGGCGCGCGGCGCCGGTGCGAAGAACAGCAGGCAGAAAAAGGCCAGGTTCGCCGCCAGCAGCCAGGGCAGCCCGTCGCCCAGCGTGTCCACCGCGGCAACGGTGCCGCCGATGAAGCACAGCCACCCCGCCCTGGCGCCGGGGGCGAGCATCCCCCGCCCGGCGGCGCGCAGGTCCAGCGCCAGCCGCACCATGCCGTACAGCGCCACCAGGATAAGGCACATTTCCAACGTGTAGGAGCGTGCCTCCTGGCTGAAGGCAAGCGCCGTGGGCGAGAGCCCCATGACCAGCGCCGCCAGCACCCCGGCCAGCCGCCCGGCGATGCGGTAGGCGATCATGAACACCAGCATCACCGCCAGCGCGCCGAAAATGGCCGAGGGCAGGCGCAGCCACAGCTCCGGGTGGCCGAGCCCGGTGAGCGGCGAGAGCAGCAGGAAGAAGCTCGGCATATGGTGGTTCTGGAACGAATCCAGCACCAGCGCCGCCGGCTTCAGCGAAGCGCGCTGCCAGGTGAACACCTCATCCAGCCATAAAGGCCGGTCGGCCAGGCCGGCCAGCCTGGGCAGCAACGCGAGCAGGAATACCGCCCCCGGCCATGCGGCGGCGGCAATCCAGTGGCGGACCCGAGGCACAGCCGGAGCGGAGGTCGGGCAAGCGGGTGAGTCGAGTGTGGTCAAGCTGATTCCTGGATTGCTGCGGCCTCCTGCGGCGTCTCAAGGTCCGGGCGCCAGTCCCGGAAGAAAGCACGGCCGATGGCAGCAGCGATTTTCTGTAGGTGAATCTGTACGAGGTCCAGATAATCGTGCAGCCCGATGGCGAGAATATGGCTGAGCGGTCTTCCGATCAGCAGCTCGCGCAGCATTTCCGCCTGCTCGATCGCCTCGCCCGCGGCGGAGAGCCCGTAGATGCGGCGCAGATCGTCGAGATGCGATTCAATCCGGCGCACGCAGAGCAGCGCCGAGCGCGGCGAGGACGGGTCGCGCAGCAGGAAATGCACCACGTCCTCGGGCGAGAACTCGGCATGGGCCAGGCGCTTGAAGGCGTGGTAGCCAGCGCCGGCGCGCAGAATCGCGTTCCACTGCGTCAGCTCGGCCACGCGCTTCTCCTCCGCCCCGTGCGGCAGCAGCGCGGTGTATTTTATATCGAGCATGCGCGTGGTCTGGTCAGCGCGCTCGATCAGCCGCCCCAGCTCGTAAAAATACCAGCCCTGGTCGCGGTACAGCGTGCCTTCGGTGATGCCGGTATGCGCCTGCACGCCGTCCTTAAGGCGCATGCACACCCGCGCGAGCGCATCGCCCTCCAGGTCCTCCGGCGAGAGGCGCGAGACAAAGCGCTGAAACACGTTGATCTGCCGCCACATCTCCGTGCTCATCAGCGGCCGCAGCGTGCGCGCATTGGTGCGCGCATCCTCCAGGTTGGCTGGGATAGAGGTCTTATTGCCGCGGTCGAGCAGGTAGAAGCGCTTGATATCCGTGGCATCGGCGGAGAAGCCGCGCTCCAGGAAGTTCTTCTCATCGGCGTTGATGCGGATCAGCCCCCACCAGGCGTCCGTCTCGAAACCGGGGGATTCAAAGCTCTGCGTGACGTCGATGAGCCGCGCCAGGTTCTCCACCCGCTCCAAATAACGGGCCATCCAGAACAGCCCCTCGGCATCGCGCGCCAGCAGGCCGGGGTCACGCAAACGGCTCATGCCGCGCCTCCTTTGGCGAAAGCTTCCGCCAGCACCCAGGTATCCTTGGACCCGCCACCCTGGCTGGAGTTGACGATCAGGCTGCCGCGCTTCATCGCCACGCGCGAGAGCCCGCCCGGCAGCACCCAGCTTTCCTTGCCGGTGATGATGAAGGGCCGCAGGTCGAGATGCCGCGGGCCAATCCCCTCCTCCGCCAGCGTCGGCGCCACCGAGAGGCCGATGACCGGCTGGCTGATCCAGTTATCCGGATTGGCGGTGATCGACGCACGCGCAACATCCAGCTCCTCCTTGCTCGCGCGCGGGCCGATGGTGATGCCATAGCCGCCGGATTCACCCACCGGCTTGGTCACCAGCTTGTCGAGGTTATCGAGCGTGTATTTCAGCCCCTCGGGCTCGCGGCAGATATGTGTCTCCACATTCTTTATCAGCGGTTCCTCGCCGAGATAATATTTGATGATGCGCGGCATGTAGGCATACACCGCCTTGTCGTCCGCCACGCCGGTGCCCACCGCGTTGGCAATGGCGACATTCCCCGCCTTCCACGCGCCGATCAGCCCCGGCACGCCGAGAATCGAATCCGAGCGGAACACCATCGGGTCGAGGAAGTCATCGTTCAGCCGGCGATAGACGGTGTGCACCGGCTTCAGCCCCGCCGTAGTGCGCATGTACACGCGGTCGTTCTCGACCACGAGATCCGCGCCAACCACCAGCGGCACGCCCATCTCGCGCGCCAGGAACACATGCTCGAAATAGGCGGAGTTGTAGATGCCCGGCGAGAGCAGCACCACGGTCGGGTCCTCCAGCCCGCCCGGCGCGACCTCCGCCATCGCCGCGCGCAGGCGGCGGCCGTAATCGTCCACCGGCTTGAGCTTGATGCCCGCCATCATATCCGGGAAGGTACGCAGCATCAGGTGCCGGTTCTCGATGACATAGGAGACACCTGAGGGTGTGCGCGCATTATCCTCCAGCACGCGGAAATCCCCCATTTCGTCGCGGATGATGTCGATGCCGCAGACATGCACATAAGTGCCATGCGGCACGGGGAAGTCCTGCATCTCCGAGCGGTAATTGGCGTTGCCGTAGACAAGATCGGCGGGGATCACGCCGTCCTTGACCACCTTTCCCTTGCCGTAGATGTCTCCGAGGAAGGCGTTCAGCGCCGCCACGCGCTGCTTGCAGGCGCGCTCCAGCAAGTCCCATTCACTGGCGGTCAGCACGCGCGGGATGCAATCGAAGGGCAAAATCCGGTCAATTGCCGTGGCGTCCGAATACACGGTGAAGGTCACGCCAAGATCGATCAGCTCCGTCTCCGCGGCCGAGGCGCGGGCGCGCAGGGCCTCCAGCCCGATCCGGTCCAGCCGCTCGGCCAGCCATTGCGGCACGGGGCCGGCATCAGGGCGCGATGTGGTGAGCTCGCAAAAGTAACGTCCAGGGTCGTATTCAGGCCAAAGCTTACGGAAAACCTCGTTCAAACCAGCGCCTCCAGATAACGGAACGGACGATCAGGAAAGAGAGTTGGTGCGCGGCATGTCACGCCATGGTTAAAAAACGCCAAAATCCGCGCCAGCTTTGCGTGCCACGCCGAGACTTTCATCGCGCATCAACCATGTTTTGACGCCTATCAGTCACTATATGGTCTCAAGCTGCCCCCAAAACGGGTTCCCCCGCAAGCCCTTCTCAACCTCATGTAATGTTCCATGCAAATGCCGGACCACTCCGCCACGGCGCAGGGCACAAAGATTTTTCTTGGTAGGCACCAGCGTGGCAGTCTGTTAAGCCTCGCCTGATGCAGCGATTGCCGGAAAGATTATCCGCCTGCGATGAGATGATCGACCGCCAGGGCCGGATTCGCGGCACTTGGGCACCGGTCATGTCCGCGCTGCGCGAGATCGGGCCGGATGAGCTGGAGCGCCGCTTCGCCGCGCTGAACCGGCAGATCGGCCTGGCAGCCCCCTTCGGCACCGCGCCGAAATCATTATACGACCCCCTGCCCGCCCCGCTCACCGCCGTGGAATTCGGCGGGTTGGAAGCCGCGCTGCAGCAGCGCGCCCGGATGCTGAACGCGGCGCTGGAGGATCTGTACGGGCCGCAAACCCTGCTGCGCGAAGCCAGGCTGCCCCCGGCTTTGGTGCTGGGCCAGCCGCATTTCCTGCGCGGCATGCACACCACGGCACCGCTTGCGGCGCCGCGCCTATCGCTCTACGCGGCGGATGTGGTGCGCGGCCCGAATGGCAGCTTCCGCCTGCTGCGCGACCATACCGGCGTCATCCCCGGGCTGGGCCATGCGCTGAACCTGCGCCGCCTGGCCGCCAGCACCCTGCCGGAGATGTTCCGCTCCGGCGGGCTGCGCAGCCTGCGCCCAGCGCGGGAGATGCTGGTGGACCATCTGCACCGCGAAGCGGCGAGCGGCCTGGTGGCCGTGCTCGCCACCGGGGCGAATGGCGGCCCCGGCCAGGACACGGTGGACGAGGCCCTGCTCGCCCGCGCGCTCGGCCTGCTGCTGATCGAGCCCGGCGACCTCGCCGCCCGCAATGGCGCCCTGCACATGAAGACGCTGAGCGGGCTGCTGCATGTCGCCATGCTGATCCGCGGCATTTCCGGCATCGACATCGACCCGCTGGAGCAGGGCGGCCGCCCGGGGCTCGGCATACCTGGCGCCTACGGGGCCATCCGCGCCGGCGTGCTGACCATGCTCAACGCCCCCGGCGCCGGCCTCCTGGAGGCGGCAAATCTCTGCCCCTACATCGACCAGCTCTGCCAGCCATTGCTGGGGCAGGACCTGCTGCTGCCCCGTGCCTCGGAGGCCGATACCGCCGCCGCTTCGAAAGCGCCGTTCGTCGCGGGCCGGGACTACACCCCGGCGCCGCTATGCTTCCGCCTGTTCGCCTGGAATGACGGCGCGAACTGGCAGGTGCTGCCGGGCGGGCTCGGCCTGCCGCTCGCCGCGCCGGAGGGGGAAGCCCGCGCGCTCGGGTTCAAGGATGTCTGGGTGCTGGACGAGGAGGAGGACCTCTACACCACAGGCCCGGCCCCGGCGGAACCGCGCGAGCATGTGACGTTCCTCGCCGCGGCGCATCTGCCCTCGCGCCTGGCCGACAACCTGTTCTGGCTCGGCCGCTCGGTGGAGCGGCTCGAAACCGCCTGCCGCCTGCTCATGCTGGCCCTGCCGCGCCTCGAATCCGGCACCTCGCTGCCGCGCGACATCACTGAACGTGCCCTGCTCTCCCGCTGCCTGGCCCAGGCTGGGCTGTTGCCGGCCGAAATCGCCGGTTCCGCCATCTCCGGCCGCCTGCTGCGCCAGACCCTGGCGCGGCGCCGGCCCATCTCCGGGCTGGTGAAAGAGGTCGGGCGGCTGGTCAACGCGTCCTCGGAGCGGCTTTCTCCCTCCATGCTTGCCACGGTGCGCTTCGCCCTGCACCAGGCGGCCGAGGCGCTGCCCAACGAGGAAACCGCGCTGCCGACCCTGCTCAGCTTCGCCGCCACATTCGCCGGCATCGCGGCGGAGAACATGTCGCGCGAAGGCGGCTGGCTGTTCCTGGAAATGGGCCGCCGGCTGGAACGCGGCGAGACCATGGCGGAGATCCTTGCTATCCTGCTGGACGCCCCGCCCGCGCGGCTGGAGCCCGGCATGGCGCTCGGCATCGAGCTGGCCGATTCGGTGTTGAGCTACGACCTGCGCCATGCGGGCATCCTCGCCCCCGGCCCAGTGCTGTCCATGCTGCTGGCGGATGTCTCCAACCCGCGCTCCTTCGCCTACCAATGCGTTGCGCTGCGCGGGTGCCTGCAGCGCCTCGGCGCCGATGACGACGCCGAAACCGCCCGCCAGCTGCAACAGGACGTTGCCAGCCTGGCAGGCACCGCCACCGGCTTGCGCGCCCCGCTTGCCCAGGCCGCGGCCAAGCTGCGGCTGCTCTCCGACCGCGTGCACCGGCGCTTTTTCACCCTGCTGCCGGAAGCGCATACACTGGAAGAGGAAGAGATTTTGGAAGCCGCGCAGTGACCCTCTACCGCCTGCACCACGCCACCACCTACGACTATGCCCAGCCGGTGGTTCTCGGCACGCATTTCCTGCACATGCTGCCGCGCGAGCGGCCCGGGCAGACGGTGCGCGAATCGCATCTCACCATCTCCCCCGCCCCGGACAGCCGGCGCGACGAGACCGACCATTTCGGCAACCACACCACCACCGTCTCGCTCACCGGGGCGCATAAGGAATTCCGGGTCTCGCTGAGCGCCACCGTGGAGGTGGCCCAGCCCACCCCGCCCCCGCCCGAGGCGACGCTGCGCTGGGAGGCGATCGCGGCGCACGGCATCACCGACCCCGAAGTGGCGGAATTCTGCCTGCCCAGTACGCTCGCCGCGCCGAATGGCGAGATCGCCGACTACGCCACGCTCAGCTTCCTGCCCGGACGCAACATCCTCGCCGCGCTGCTGGAGCTGAACCAGCGCATCTGGACGGAGATGACCTACCGGCCGGGCGTGACGAACAACTGCACCACCGCCGCGCATGTGCTCACCTCCCGTGCTGGCGTGTGCCAGGATTATGCGCATTTCATGCTCGCCTGCCTGCGCGCGCTCGGCCTGCCGGGGCGCTATGTCTCGGGCTATCTGCGCACCTCGCCACCGCCAGGAGAGCAAAAGCGCCGCGGGGCAGACCAGTCCCACGCCTGGATTTCCGCCTGGCTTGGGCCGGAGACCGGCTGGGTGGATTTCGACCCCACCAACAATTTGCTGGTGCGCGACGAGCACGTCACCCTCGCCTGGGGGCGCGATTTCAACGACGTCTCACCCCTGCGCGGCATCATCCTGGGCGGCGGGCGGCACTTCCTGCGCGTGAATGTCGACCTGGACCCGGTGCTGACATAGTCAGTTTCGTCTATTTCACATTTTCGTCACGCATCACAACAGCGTTATTTCAGAAAAATCTCAATTTTTACATTGCTAATCCGCATATAAAACCAGTACATTAACTTTCTATTAACCACACAGAGCCAGCCAATGTCAGAAACATTCAATTATGCGTTCACTGACTCGAAGGGTGGAGCAGTGAACATTACTGTTACAGCCAGCACCACGCTCTCCGATACGACCGGTAACGGCCCAAGCTACGCGGTGACGGCGATCAGCGGTTCCGTGGCTGGGGCGGCAATTGATGGCGAGGTCGGGACTGGCGGTGTCGTGGTTAACGATGGCCATTTCATCTACGACAATGCCATATTCCCCGCATCCACAACTGGTGCCAGCGGCAACACCGACGGCATCGACCTTGATGGGTTATATTTTTCAATCGGCGGGGTTGATTACAACCTCTGGGCACAGAACGGCAGTTTCATCCTCGGTAATACGGCCGGCCTTCACGAGACACTTACGCTCGTATCGACCGATGCCCCCTGTTTCTGCACGGGTACGATGATCCTGACCGACCGCGGAGACGTTGCGGTCGAGACGCTGACGATCGGCGACAATGTAATCACAACGGCGGGTGAAACGCGGCCGGTTCGCTGGATCGGCAAGCGCCGCGTGTCCGCTCGCTTCGCCGATCCTCTGCGCGCCTACCCGATCCGCGTGCGCACTGGCGCCCTGGCCGACGGCGTGCCGTCCCGCGACCTGCTGGTTTCCCCGGATCACGCTCTGCTGGTGGACGGCATCCTGGCCCAGGCCGGGGCGCTGGTGAACGGCGTTTCCATCGTCCGCGAAACCGAGGTTCCGGAAACCTTCACCTACTACCATGTTGAAGTGGCCGAGCATTCGCTGATCCTGGCCGAAAGCACCCCGGCCGAGACTTTCGTCGACAATGTCGATCGCATGGCCTTCGACAACTGGGAAGAGCATGTCGCCGCCGTGGGTGAGACCTCTATCCCCGAGATGGAATATCCCCGCGCCAAATCCGCGCGCCAAGTGCCGCAGGCCACCCGCGCCCGCCTCACCGCACGCGCCGAGGCGCTGTTCAGCACGGCTGACGCCACCGCGGCCTGAACCTACCAAACACCGCCGCCATATGGCACCGCCCGGCTTCACCGGGCGGTTTGCTTTTGCCCGGACCTCAGAACCGGCGCGGCGCTCCGCCCCCGGCAAATAGCGCGCGCAGCAGCATGATCCCGAGCCCGCCCAACAGCAGCAGCGGGATGACCAGCACCGCCATCCAGAACATCAGGGCGACCGTACCAAGCACCAGCCCGAAAATCGCCAGCCGGACCACGAACATGCCGATATCCGGCTTCGGCTGCGGCGAGTCCACAAACTCGCCCTCCGGCGTCATGTCGATTACCGGCCCTTCATCTTTTTTCATGCGCTTCATATAGGGGCGCGGTGGCGCGGCTTCAATTCAGCGCCACGAGCGCGGTCCTAAGCCGGGCCAGATAGTCATCCGTGGCGCGGGCGTAGTTCACGTCGAGGTCGGAGGAGAGTTCCGAGGTCGCGTTCCACAGCGCTTCACGCAGCAGCGACGCGCATTTGAACGCCAGGAACGCATCATGCTCGTCCCTGTCCAGCTGCCGGCCGTAATAGGCCTGCAGCATGGCGTCTTCCTCCGCCGGGTAGAAATTATTGTTGGAGCACAGGTTCGCCAGGTCGAACATCGGCGCGTTGAACCCGGCATAGTCCCAGTCCAGCAGCCACAGCCGGGCGCCGTCGTCGAACACGTTCCCCGCCAGCAGGTCGTTATGGCAGAACACGATGTCCACCTTGCCGACGCGGGCTTCCAGCTTCTCGTTGATCTCCTGCAGTTCCCCGAGGCGCTCGGCAATGCGCGAGCCGGACTTGCTCAGCCCGGCGATGTAGGAGCGGTTGACGTGGAACACCCAGAAGGCGAGCAGCGGCCCCTGCAGGAACGCCGCCATGCTCGTATGGCAGCGCCGCAGGAGCGCCGCCACGCGCAGCAGGTTTTCCGGCTTATGGATCTCATCCGCGTTCAGGCTGCGCCCGGGCAGCAGCCGCATCACCATCACGCCCGGCGAGGTGTAGAAGATCTTCGGGGAAATCCCGGCCCGCGCCGCCGCCCGCGCCGCCGCCTGCTCGTTGAAGCGCATCACCCCGTGCTCGGGCTTGTCCTCCCCCAGCCGCACGGCGAAGCGCTGGCCGTCGGCCTGCTGCACCCCGTAGTTGCGGTTGGTTGTGCCGCCCTCGAGCGGCCAGATTTTGATGGGACCTGTCCAAAAGGGAATCGCTTCCACTTCCAGCAGGGAACGATCGGCCATCACGTCGCTCACGTCAGATCACCCCGAATGTGTATATATGCCATTTTACAGTAAAAAGCCTTCTGGGAAACCACATTACAACACAGTTGCGAGCCATTTGCACCTCCGCGCGCAAAGCCCCGTGGCGGCCCGTCCGGCTTGCGGCTAGAAGAGCGCGATGTCCGAGGATGATCTGTTCGGCCCGCCCGATCCCGCCGCTCCGTCTTCCAGCGCCGCCCAACCGCTGGCGGAAAAGCTGCGGCCGAAGACGCTCGCCGATATCGTCGGCCAGGAGCATCTGCTCGGGCCGGAGGGCAGCCTCACCGGCATGCTCAAGCGCCATTCGCTCGCCTCGCTCATCCTCTGGGGCCCGCCCGGCGTGGGCAAGACCACCATCGCCCGGCTGCTGGCGGCGCAGGCCGGGCTGCAATTCCGGCAGATCTCCGCGGTGTTCTCCGGCGTGGCGGACCTGAAGAAAGTGTTCGAGGACGCGCAGAAGCTGCAACGCGCCGGGCATGTCACCCTGCTGTTCGTTGATGAAATCCACCGCTTCAACCGTGCCCAGCAGGATGCGTTTCTACCGGTGGTCGAGGCAGGAACCATCGTGCTCGTCGGCGCCACCACGGAGAATCCGTCCTTCGCGCTCAATGGCGCGCTGCTCTCGCGCTGTCAGGTGTTTGTGCTGCGCCGGCTCGATGACGACGCCATGGAGCAGTTGCTGTGTCGCGCCGAGACCGAGATGGCCCGCCCCCTGCCGCTCACCGCCTCGGCCCGCGCCACGCTGCGCGCCATGGCCGATGGCGATGGCCGCGCCTTGCTCAACATGGCCGAGCAGCTCTTCGCCCTGCCGCCGGATGGCGAGCTCACCGAGGAACAGCTCTCGCGCATGCTCTCCCGCCGCGCGGCGCTGTACGACCGCGACCGCGAGGAGCACTACAACCTCATCTCCGCCCTGCATAAATCCATGCGCGGCTCGGATGCCGACGCCGCGCTCTACTGGCTCGCCCGCATGCTCGCGGGCGGCGAGGACCCGCGCTACATAGCCCGCCGCGTCACCCGCTTCGCCGCCGAGGATATCGGCCTGGCCGACCCTCAGGCCCTGCCCCAGGCGCTTGCGGCGTGGGAAGCGTATGAGCGCCTCGGCTCGCCGGAAGGGGAGGTCTGCATCGCCCAGGCGGTGCTGTATCTTGCCACCGCGCCGAAATCCAACGCCGCCTACAAGGCGCTGGGGGCGGCCAACCGCGCCGCCAAGGAAACCGGCAGCCTGATGCCGCCCATGAACATCCTCAACGCCCCCACCAAGCTGATGAAAAACCTCGGCTACGGCGAGGGCTATGAGTACGACCACGACAGCGAGGAAGGCTTCTCGGGCGCCAATTACTTCCCCGAGGGCATGGGCAGGCCGGATTTCTACCGCCCCGTCGAGCGCGGTTTCGAGCGCGAGATCATCAAGCGCCTCGCTTATTGGCAGAAACTGCGCGAAGAGAAGGCATGACTGAGTTTACCATTACCGACGCCGCCACCGATATGCGGCTGGACCGCTTCCTCCGCCGCGAAATCCCTGGCCTGACCCAAGCCATGCTGCAGAAACACCTGCGCACCGGCAAAATCCGCCTCAACGGCGCCAAGGCCGAGGCCAATGCGCGCCTGAACCCTGGCGACACGCTTCTCGTGCCCGAGATCGCCCCGCCCGAGCAAAAGCCCCGCGCCCGCCATATCGTGAAAATGGACCCGGCTCGCGTGAAAGAGCTGGAGGCGATGGTCCTTTACCAGGACGACTCCGTGATCGTGCTGAACAAGCCGGCAGGGCTCGCCGTGCAGGGCGGCTCCGGCATCGCCGTGCATGTCGACGGCATGCTGGATGCCCTCCAGGGCGACGCCGAGGAGCGCCCGAAGCTCGTGCACCGGCTGGACCGCGACACCTCCGGCGTGCTGCTCCTGGCCCGTTCGGCCCGCGTGGCGCAGAAACTCGCCACCGCCTTTCGTGGCCGCGATGTCGAGAAAACCTACTGGGCGCTGCTCGCCGGCGTGCCGGAGCCGCTGGAAGCGCGCATCGACCTGCCGCTGAGGCGCATCGATCTCGGCACCACCTCCCGCGCCGAGCCCGCCAACCGCAAGGACCCGGAAGCGCAGAAGGCGATTACCGACTACAAGATACTGGATTACGCGGGCAAGAAATTCTGCCTCGCCGAGCTGAAGCCGCATACAGGGCGCATGCACCAGCTCCGCGCGCACTGTCTCGCGCTGGGCACGCCGATATTGGGCGATGCCGTCTATGGCGGCATCTTCTCCGAGCATTTCGCCCAGCAGCTGCATCTGCATGCGCGCCGCCTGACAATTCCGCACCCGGAGGGCGGATTCCTCACCGTTGAGGCCCCGCTGTCGACACATATGCGCGACGGCCTCGCCTATCTGGGCTTCACCGTGCCGGAGGCGCAGAAGCCAAAGCGCACGCCCAAACCCTGAGCGCCCTAAGTCATATGCCGCTAGGCTCCCCGCCGCAAAACTGGCAATAATTGCCCATGCGGCGGCGGATAAAAATCACTCTGGGCGCTTTTCTGTTCCTCGGCGCTCCGGCTGACGCTGCCGACCCCGTGCACTATACCGTCAGCTTCACCCCCTCGGGCGATGCCAAGCTGGACACCCTGCTGCGCGAGACCTCCACCCTCGTCGCGCTGCGGCAAAAACTGCCCCCCGCGCCGTTCGCCCTCATCGGCCGAGCCCGGGCGGATGAGGAGCAATTCCTCTCCGTGCTGCACAGCCAGGGCTATGACGATGGCAGTGTGGACATCACCATCGACGGCGCGAAACTGGACGATCCCACTTTGCCCGATGCCCTCACCCAAGCCCCGGCGAGCGAGACGGCAAAGGTCCAGATCACCCCCGTCAAGGGGGCGAGGTTCAAGCTTGGCCGCGTTGACACTCCCGGCCTGCCGCCCGGCTTCACCCTGCCCGCCATGATCAAGCCGGGCGATCCCGCCTTCGCCGAGCCCATCCTGGAGGCACAACCGGCTTTGCTCACCGCCCTGCACAATGCCGGTTACGCCTATGCCAGCGTGGGCGAGCCCGTGGCCATCGCCGATCCGGCCACACATCGCCTCAATGTCCGCTACAGCGTCACCCCCGGCCCACGCGTGAATATCGGCCCGGTCAGCTTCACCGGACTGAAGCGCATGGACGCCGACTTCCTGCGCCACCATATCGCCCTCACCCCCGGCCAGCCTTATTCCGATACCGCCATCCAGGCGGCGCGGAATTCCCTGCTCGAGCTCGGCGTGTTCGCCTCCGTCACCCCCTTGCCGCCCGCCCAGCCCGGCGCGGATGACGAGGCGCCGATCACCTTCCGCGTGCTTGAGCAGAAGCGCCATGCTGTCTCCTTGAGCGGCCTTTACGCCTCGGATACCGGCATCAGCATCGGCACCTCCTGGCTGGACCGCAATTTGTTCGGCCATGCCGAGACACTCACCCTCTCGGCGGCGGCGAACGATCTCGGCGGCACCGGCACCACCTCAGCGGGCTATGATCTGAAAGCCGCTTTCACCAAGCCGGATTACTACGCGCGTGGGCAGACGCTGAGCCTGAGTGTCGAAGGGCTGAAGGAATCCCTCACCGCCTATAGCCGCAAGGCGTTGATCACCGGCGCCTCGCTCAGCCGTTCCATCAACACGCAGGGGCTCGTCAGCTTCGGCCCCAGCTTCGTCAGCGAGCGCGTGAACCAGCAAGGCGTGGACAACACCTATGTGCTGCTGCAATTCCCCATCAGCCTCAACTGGAACACCTCGGACAGCCTGCTGGAACCCACGCACGGGCTGAACGCCAGCATCACCCTCACCCCCACCGCGCCGGTGTCGGGCAAGACCCACCCGTTCGTCATCGCCCTTGGCTCTCTGGCCGTGTATCTGCCTGTTGAATCCGATGCCCGCGGCATCATCGCCGTGCGCGGGCTGGTGGGCACCATCCAGGGCGCGCAGCACCTCCAGGTGCCGCCCGACCAGCGCTTCTACGCCGGCGGCTCCGGCACAGTGCGCGGCTATACCTACCAGACCATCGGCCCGCTCTTCCCCGACGACACGCCCGAAGGCGGCGCGTCCCTGGACGCCATCAACTTCGAATTCCGCCAGCACATCACCAAGACGATCGGCATCGTGCCGTTCATCGATGCCGGGCGGGTCGGCGCCGGCAGCGCCCCCTTCACCGGCAGGCTGCGCATAGGCGTCGGCATCGGCGCGCGCTACTACACCAGCATCGGGCCGATCCGGCTCGACCTCGGCTTCCCGCTCAGCCGCACGGCGGGCAGCAACGCCTTCGCGCTGTATATCGGCCTGGGGGAAGCGTTCTGATGCGCCGGGCGCTCTGCATCCTCCTCGCCCTGCTGCTCCTGCCCGTGCTGGCGGTGGCGGGGCTCTGCGTGTTTCTCAACACCAGCGGCGGGCGGCACTTCGCCGAGGACGAGATCAACCGCCTCGCCGCACCCGGTGTGCGAATCACCGGCCTCGCCGGGCATTTTCCGGCCGACATCAGGCTCGCCAATCTCTCCCTGGCCGACAGGAACGGCGTCTGGCTCAGCGGCAAGGTTCTGGAACTCCGCTGGCGCCCGCTTCAACTTTTGCGCGGCGACGTGGCCGTTGACGCGCTGACCGCAAGCACGCTCGGCATTGCGCGCGCGCCAGCCGCCAGCGGCGGCGGCGGCGGCATCAGCCTGCCGCCCCTGCGCGCCGAGATCGGCAAGCTGGAGATCGGCACGCTCAGCCTGCCATCCGAGATCGCGGGGCAGCCGGTCATGCTGCACGTCACCGGCGCGGCAAGGCTGTTCGGCCCCGCCCACGCCACGATGACGCTCGACGCCGCCACGCCCGACAACGCCGCGCAATACCACCTCACCGCCGCGCTCAATCCGAAAACATCCGCGCTCAACCTTCATGTTTCGGAACCTCCCAACGGGCTGCTCGGGCATTTCGCCGGGCCTGAAGTGAACGCGCCGCTGCTAATTGATGCCGCGCTCTCCGGCCCCAGCGACAAGGCGGCGCTCACCTTCTCCGCCACGCTCGGCAGCGCGAAACTCACCGGCGCCGGCACACTCGGCCTCCTGCCGCGCCACCCGTTTGCCGACGTCACGCTCACCATGCCGGATATCACCCCCTTTGCCGCCATGGGAGGCCGGACGTTCGGCGGCACAACGCAGCTGCATCTCACCGTGGCCGGGCAAGGCCACGGCAACGCCACCTTGGCGCTGGAGGGCAATGCCGCCATCGCCAACCCGCCCAAGCCCCTGGCGAAACTCCTTGGCGCGCAAGAGAGCCTCAACGTCCGCGCCCGTCTGCAC
>DATIWS010000224.1:0-8199 GCA_035519275.1 Acidocella sp.
CGAGAAGCAGGCGGAGTTCCCCGAGCTTGAACGCTTCATGCTGCACCGCCTGTGGGAGCTGAACGCCAAAATCCAGGGCGCGGTGCAGAACCACGACTGGACCGGCGTGTACCCGGCGCTGCATAATTTCTGCGCCACGGATCTTTCGGCGTTCTACTTCGATATCCGCAAGGACACGCTGTACTGCGATGCCCCGGCTTCGGAAAAGCGCCGCGCCTGCCGCAGCTTCCTCGATATTCTGCACCGCTGCCTGACCACCTGGCTGGCCCCGGCGCTGCCCTTCACGGCGGAGGAGGCGTGGGTCACCCGCTTCGGCGCGGAAAGCTCGGTGCATCTGGAGCCGTTCCCCGAGATCCCCGAGGCATGGCGCGATGACGCGCTGGCGGAGACCTTCGCCAAGATCCGCGAGCATCGCGGCAACGTCACCGGCGCCATCGAGGAAATGCGCCGCGACAAGGCGATCGGCTCCTCGCTCCAGGCCGAGGCAATCCTCTCCACCGAGGCGCAGGCCGTGCTGGATGACGCAGCACTCTGGGCGGATATCTGTATCACCTCTGCCGCGGGCTTTAGCGAAAACGACACCGCCATCGCAGCGCGGGGCCAGAAATGCGAGCGCTGCTGGAAGGTGCTGCCGGAAGTGGGCGAGAACGCCGCACACTCCACGCTCTGCCGCCGCTGCTGCGAGGCTGTGGGCTGATGCGCCGTCTGGCCGGGTTCCTTGCCGCAGCGCTGGTGCTGGGCGCCGACCAGTGGAGCAAATATCTCGTCCTTAACCCGCTAGGCTTGCAGGACGGGCATCTGCTCACCGTGGCGCCGGTGCTCAACCTCGTGCTGGTCTGGAACCACGGCATCACCTTCGGGCTGTTTGCCGGGGCGGGGGCGAAGGTGCTGTTCGCCCTCGTCGCCAGCGTTGTGGTGCTGGCCCTGTTCACCTGGATGTGGCGCACGCAGAAATGGATCGTCACCGTCGCGGTCGGCGCCATCGCGGGCGGGGCCATCGGTAATGTCATCGACCGGCTGCGCTTCGGCGCGGTGGTGGACTTCCTCCAGGCGCATGTCGGGGCGCTGTACTACCCCTGGGTGTTCAATGTCGGGGATTCCGCCATTGTCTGCGGCGTCATCGCCCTGATGCTGGAAAACCTGTTGCAAAAGCCCCCCGTTGCGGCCAACCCGGGGGAAGGATAGGAAGACCCCATGAAATCTGTTTACGCCCGCCCAGCAGCTGCCGCCGCCACCATCGCCCTCGCCTTGGCGCTCGCCGGGTGCGGAGAGGGGGCGAAGAAAACGTTAGGCCTCTCGGCCAATCCGCCCGATGCCTTCCAGGTTAGCACTCAGGCGCCGCTCTCGCTGCCGCCGGAGCTGGGCCAGCTGCCGCCGCCCAACCCGGGCGAGCCCCGCCCGCAGCAGGTTGATGCCGCCCAGGCAGGCGCGAACATCGTTTCGCCGCAGAACGCCATCACCCCGCCGCCGAGCAGCACCACCCCGGGCGAGCAGGCTCTGCTGGAGGAGGCCGGCCCCGCCCCGAAGGGCAACATCCGCGCCCAGGTGAACCAGAACGCGATGGTGGCGAGCAAGCCGCCGGGCTTCGTCTCGCGGCTCGTGGGCACAGCCCCGGCGCCCCAGCCCACGGTAAATGCCCCGGCGGAGGAGAAGCGCCTGCAGGAAAATCAGGCGCTCGGCCAGCCGGTGACCACTGGCGCCACGCCGCAGAACAGTAACGAGTCTCAGGGCCTCTTGGCGCGGCTCGTGAACCTGTTCTAATCCGCTAGCGCGGCAGGGCCGTGAGCGGCCCGTCCGGCCAACATTCCCAACATTCAAGGATAGATTTCATAATGATCCGCACCTTCCGGCGCGCCCTTGGCGGGGCGTCTCTGCTCGTGCTGGCACTTGCCGTGTCCACGCCCGCCGCTCATGCCCATGCCATCGCCGGCGACCGCGTGTTCGTGAACACGCTGCTGATCGACGATCCCGGCACGGCGGACGAGGCCAGCCTTCCCAGCTTCTCGGTGACGAGCCCGGACGGCAAGACCACCGATTTCGGTCTCGGCTTCGAATACGACAAAACGATCTTCGACAACCTCGCCGTCGGTGTCAGCGATGGCTGGGACATGCTCGGCAACGACCAGGACAACTTGACCGATTTGGGCAAGGGCAAGACCCATGGCGGGATGGGCAATCTGGCGCTCGACCTGAAGTACCGCTGGATCGTGATGCCGGAGCATGAGTTCATGTCCTCGGTGGCGGTGGAGCGCGATTTCGGCCGCGCTGGCACCTCGGGGTTCGATGACGGTTTCAACTCCACGACCTTCTCCGCCTATTTCGGCAAGGGGCTCGGGGATATCCCCTTCACGCCCATCCGTCCCTTCGCCATCACTGGCGAGTTTGACTACACCGTGCCGGACGCGGGCGTCACCTCGGGCGCCGGGGATGTCACCGCCTATTCCGGTGGCCTGACCCTGCAATATTCGATCCCGTATTTGCAGTCGCAGATCAAGGATTACGGCCTGCCGGTTGCGCTGGCCAATCTCACGCCACTGGTCGAGCTGGGCTGGTCCTCGGCGGCCGGGTCTTCGGCCCTACGCCCCACCGACCACCCCACCACCTTCCAGCTTGGCACCGGCGCGGTGTGGACCGGCCAGGATTGCGCCTTCTCCACCGAGCTGCTCTGGCCGCTCAACGGCAATTCCGGGCACGGGCTGGGGGTGATCGGCGAATTCCACTTGTATTTCGACGATCTGTTCCCCAACAGTATCGGCAAGCCCATCTTCTCCGGCACCCCGTTCCAGCTGTAAGCCATGAAACGTTTCCTGCCTCTCCTTGCCGCGCTCGCACCGGTCCCCGCCTTTGCCCACGCCTTTCTCAAGAGCGCCGAGCCGGGCGTGGGAGCAGTGGTCGCCACACCGCCCGCGCAGCTGCTGCTGACCTATACCGAGGGGCTGGAAGTACCGTTCTGCACCGTGACGGTGAAGGGGCCGGATGGCACGGCGGTGCAAACCGCCAAGCCGCAGCCCGTGCCGGGGCATGAGGACGAGATGTCGGTGCCCCTGCACATCACCGCGCCGGGCAAATATACCGTCACTTGGCACGCCCTATCGGATGACGGCCACAAAACCCAGGGCAGCTTCAGCTTCACCATAACCCCCTGATGGACAGCCCCGTCTGGCTGTTGCTGCGCGGGCTTTGCCGTGGCTTGCATCTGGCGGGGTATTTCTCGGCTTTCGGCACAATGTTCCTGGCTGCCACGCTGTTGCGGGGCCAGCGCGTGCAGGGGCTCAGGCGGCTGACCTGGGCTGGTTTTGCCCTGGCGCTGATCGCGGGCGCGGTGTGGTTTTTGCTGCAAGCCGCGTATTTCGCTTCCGCGCAGAGCTGGGCGGATATCGTCAACGCGATTCCAATCGTGGTCGAATCCACGCGCTTTGGCGCGCTGCTGCTGGGGCGCATGGCGGCGCTGCTGCTGGCGCTGCTGCTGTTTCAGTGCCACCGGGCGCGGCTGGCGGCCGTGCTGGCGTTGGGCGGGGTGCTGGCGGAATCCTGGCTCGGCCATGGCGGCGCCATGGGGGGCGGCACCGGGGCGCTGCTGCTGGCGGTCTCGCTGGCGCATCTGGCCGCCGCCGCCATCTGGCTCGGGAGCCTGCCGGGGCTGTATCTGGCGCTGAAAACCTTGCCTGACGCCGCCGCCGCTCCGCTGGCGCGGGCCTTCTCGCCCATGGGCATGGTGTGCGTTGCCACGCTGCTGCTTACCGCCTTCGTGCAGTACTGGGTGCTGATCGGTGCGCCGGGCGCGCTTGTTACCACCGCCTATGGCGCGGCGGCGCTGGCCAAAATGCTGCTGCTGGCGTCCCTCATCGTTCTGGCCGCGCTCAACCGGGTACGGTTCACTCCAACCTTGCCCTCATCCCGCGCCGCCTTCCTGCGCAGCATTGGCGCGGAAATCGCGCTGGGCCTGCTGGTCCTGGCCGCGGCGGGGCTGATTCTGCAGCTGGAGCCCCCCGCCATGGCAAATATGGCCGGAATGTCCTAACCCGGCAGGATTTCGTCCGCCCACAGATCCTCAGGCTTCTGCCGTGGCGTGATCAGCTGCGCCTGCCCGCCGGAGACGAGCACCGAGGCCGCGCGCGGCCGGGCATTGTAAGTGCTGCTCATCACCGCGCCGTAAGCGCCGGTATCCAGTAGCGCCACGCGGGTGCCGGGGGGCAGATCCGGCAGGGCGCGGTCCTGGGCGAAACAGTCCGCGCTCTCGCAAATCGGCCCGACGACATCGGCCGGGGTGGCCGCGCCATGGAACAGGGCAGGGTCCACTGGGAGAATGCCGTGCCACGCCTCGTACAAAGCCGGGCGCATCAGTTCGTTCATCGCCGCGTCCAGCACCACGAAGCGCTTTTCCGTGCGCTTCTGCAGGATCACAGAGGCCAGCAGCAGCCCGGCCGGGCCCACCAGATACCGCCCCGGCTCCAGCAGCAGCTTGACGCCGAGATTCCCCACTTCGCGCCGCACCGTGGCGGCGAAGGCGGCGAGGTTCAGCCCTGGCTCGTCGTGGTAGCCGATGCCGAGGCCGCCGCCGAGGTCGAGCACCTCCACGCTCAGGCCCTGGCCGCGCAGGGTGCGCACCATGTCGGCAGCCTTGGCATAGGCCTTGGCGTAGGGCTCGGTGGAGAGGATCTGGCTGCCGATATGCAGGGCGATGCCGCGCGGCTGGATGCCGGGCAGCGTCGCGGCCCGCGCGTACAGCGCCGGGATCTCAGTGGCGGCGATGCCGAATTTGTTCTCGGCCAGCCCGGTGGTGATTTTCGCATGCGTGCCGGCATCCACATCCGGGTTCATGCGCAGCACCACGGGGGCGACAACACCCATGCGCGTGGCGATGGCGGAGAGCATGTCCAGCTCCTCGGCGCTCTCCACGTTGATCTGGCCGATGCCCTGGGTCAGCGCGGCTTCCAGCTCCGCAGTGGATTTGCCGACGCCGGAATAGACGATTTCCGCCGCGGGCACGCCCACGCGCCGGGCGCGCAGAAACTCGCCGATGCTGACCACATCCGCCCCGGCGCCGAGCCGGTGGAACAGGTCGAGGATCGCCAGATGATCGTTGGCCTTCACCGCGTAATGGATATGCACGGGCAGGTTTTCCGCCCCGAAGGCCGCCCGCAGCGCGTTGAAGCGCGCCTGCATGCTGCTTGCGCCATACACCCACACAGGCGTGCCGTATTTGTCCGCGATCGAGTTCAGCGGGACGGATTCGAAGCTCAGCCCCTCACGTGCGTTCATCGACAGCGCCGGGCGCGCAGCCAGCAGCTCCGCCAGATCCGGCTCCGGCCCGGTATATTCATCAGCCATGGTTCAGTTACTGCGCCGGGTAAGTGTGTGGGTAGGTGATGGCCGAGGCCGGGCCGGGCGGCACGGGGGTGCCGCGCCTGCCGCAGCCGGCCAGGGCCAGAACGCAGAGCATTGCCAGCGCTACTCTCATTGCAGCTTCTCCAGCCAAAGAGCGGCGGCCTTGGCCACATTCTCCGGCGCCGTGCCGCCATAGGAACTCCGCGAGGCGACCGAGGCTTCGACCGTCAGCACGTTAAAAATCTCATCGGTGATACGCGGCTCGACGGTCTGCATATCGGCAAGCTCAAGCTCGGATATATCCACGCCCTTTTCTTCCGCCAGGCGCACCACGCGCCCGGTGACATGATGGGCATCGCGGAATGGCATCTTCAGCACCCGCACCAGCCAGTCGGCGAGGTCCGTGGCGGTGGAGAAGCCAGAGCCTGCAAGTGCTGCCATGCGGGCGGTGTCGGCGGTAAGGTCCCGCACCATGCCGGCGGTGGCGGCAAGGCTGAGGGTGATGGCGTCCACGGCGTCGAACACCGGTTCCTTGTCCTCCTGCATGTCCTTGGCATATGCCATGGGCAGGCCCTTCATCACCGTGAGCAGGCCGAGCAGGTGACCGAAAATTCGTCCGGTCTTGGCTTTGGTCAGCTCGGCGGCGTCCGGGTTGCGCTTCTGGGGCATGATCGAGGAGCCGGTGGTGAAGGCGTCGGAGAGGGCGATCAGCCGGTAGGGTGAGGAGCACCAGATGATGATCTCCTCGGCGAAGCGGGAGAGATGCATCGCCATGATCGAGAGCGCGGAGAGGAATTCCAGCGCGAAATCACGGTCTGAGACCGAATCCAGCGAATTCGCGGTCGGCCGGTCGAAGCCCAAGGCCTGGGCCGTGGCGAAGCGGTCGATGGGGAAGGAGGTGCCGGCAAGTGCTGCGGCACCCAGCGGGCACTCGTTCAGGCGCTTGCGGGCGTCCTCAAGCCGCCCGGCATCGCGGGCCAGCATCTCCACATAGGCCAGCAGATGGTGCCCGAAGGTGACAGGCTGCGCCGTTTGCAGATGCGTGAAGCCCGGCATCACCGTGCCCGCATGTTCGGCGGCGCGCTGGGCCAAAGCGAGCATCAGGTCCTTCACCTGGGCCAGGATGGTGTCGATCGCCTCGCGCACGAACAGCTTGAAATCCGTCGCCACCTGGTCGTTGCGGCTGCGCGCGGTGTGCAGGCGGCGCGCGGCCTCGCCGATGCGCTCGGTCAGGCGCACCTCGATGTTGGTGTGAATGTCCTCCAGCGCGTCCGAGAAGCCGAAGCGGCCATCCTCGATGTCGTTGGCGATATCCTCCAGCCCGCGCTTGATGGCGGCCTGATCCTCGGGCGTGATGATGCCCTGCTTGGCCAGCATCGCCGCATGCGCCTGGCTGCCCGCAATGTCCTGGGCCCAGAGCTTGCGGTCGAAGCCGATGGAGACGTTAATGGCTTGCATCACCGCATTGGGACCGGCACCAAACCGTCCGCCCCATTGCAGTTGGCTCTTCACTGGAGTTTTGTCCTTGTCCGTCACGTCCAAGCGCCCCTTGCTTTCCCGGCGATCCATCATCGCCGCTGCTCCTGGATTAGCCTTGGCAGCCGCCTGGGGCAATCGTGCCGTGGCGCAGAGCGGCGGCGATGACCTGCCGGACGCCGCCGCGGTATGGGCGCAGACCGTGCCCGCCGCCGCGCCGCCGGTGGTGTTCCGCTCCGAGACGGGCAAGAAACTGACTTTGGCGGACTACAAGGGCCGTGTGCTGGTGGTGAATCTCTGGGCCACCTGGTGCGGGCCCTGCACCGAGGAACTGCCCGGCCTCGCCGCCCTGGCCGCGCGGGTCAAGCCCTTCGGCGGGCTGGTCCTGCCCATTTCCATCGACGTTGAGGGCGCCGCCGCGGTGAAGCCCTTCTACGCCAGCCACGACATCAGCAACCTGCCCGTCCTGCTCGACCCGGATGGCAATAACCTCGACGTATTGGATACCGACGGCGTGCCGCTCACCATCGTGCTCAGCCCCGCGGGCAAGCTCGTGGCCCGGCTGGAAGGTGCTGCGGATTGGAACACCCAGGCCGTGTTCGAATTCCTCGGCGGGCTGGCCCGGAAGCCGGACGACAAGCCGGGCGTCATGCAACTCTAAGTCAAACAAAAAGCCCGGCAGTTGGTGCTGCCGGGCTCTTTGTTTGGAGGGCGCTTTGCCTTACGCGTTCGCGACGGTGGGCATGGCGGCGGACTGGGCGCGGCGCTGCTGCCACAGGCCGACGAAGTCGATCGGGCCCAGCAGCACGGGCGGGAAGCCGCCTTCGCGGGTGATGTCGGCCAGGATGTTGCGCGCGAAGGGGAAGAGCAGGCGCGGGCATTCCACGAGCAGGATCGGCTCCTGCTGGTTCTCGGGGATGCCGTTCAGGGTGAACACGCCGGCATAGGCGAGGTCGGCGATGAACACGACGGTCGGCTTCTCCTCGCCATTGACCTGAGTGGTGCCTTCTGCGCGAACGGCCAGCGTCACCTCGAACACGGTGTGCGCTTCCTCGATCCGGCGCACCTGGACATCGAGGTTGATGTTCACATGCGGGGCGCTGCGCAGCGTGGAGAAGATCGCCGGGGCGTTCGGCACCTCGAAGGACATGTCCTTGGTGTACTGGATGTTGACGACGAGGGGCGGCTGGGCCGGGGCGGTCGCTTGCTCTGACATGTATTAATTTCCTGTTGGGTGGTCGCGGCCCGGCCTAGCACGGTGCCGCGGCCATGATAAGTAGAGCCGCATGAGCGCCAAGATTTTCATTGACGGTCAGGCCGGTACCACCGGGCTTGGCATCGCCCAGCGGCTTGCCGCGATCCCCCAGATCAGCCTGGTGACGCTGGACGACGCGC
>DATIWS010000225.1:0-7094 GCA_035519275.1 Acidocella sp.
GGAGACGCTGGTGGAAATCTGCCCAGCGGAGAATACCGAACTCTCCGGGCTGTATATGTCGGGCAGCGGCTTCTTCACCCAGTGCGAGCCGGAGGGCTTTCGCAAGATCACCTACTTCCCAGACCGCCCCGATGTGATGACGCGCTACCGCGTGCGCATGAGCGCTGATGCCGAGAAATTCCCGGTGCTGCTCTCCAACGGCAATAAGCTGGCCGAGGGCGAGGAGAACGGCCGCCGCTGGGCGGAATGGGAAGACCCGCACCCGAAACCCTCCTATCTCTTCGCGCTGGTGGCGGCGGATCTGGTGGCGCTGAAGGACGAGTTCGTCACCATGTCCGGCCGGCGGGTGGAGCTTGGCATCTGGGTGGAGCGCGGCGACGAAACCCGCTGCGGCCACGCTATGGAATCGCTGAAGAACTCGATGAAATGGGACGAGGAGACGTTCGGGCTGGAATACGACCTGGAAGTGTTCAACATCGCTGCCGTGTCGGACTTCAACGCCGGGGCGATGGAGAACAAGGGGCTCAACATCTTCAACACCGCCTATGTGCTGGCCAGCCCCGAAACCGCGACGGATATGGATTTCCAGAACGTGGAGCGCGTGATCGCGCACGAGTACTTCCACAACTGGACGGGCGACCGCGTCACCTGCCGGGACTGGTTCCAGCTTTCGCTGAAAGAGGGCCTCACCGTGTTCCGCGACCAGGAATACATGGCCGACCAGTTCTCCGCCGCGGTGAAGCGCATCGCCGACGTGCGCATGCTGCGCGCCACGCAGTTCCGCGACGATGCCGGGCCGCTCGCCCACCCGGTGCGCCCGGCGAGCTATCTCGAGATCAACAATTTCTACACCACCACCATCTACGAGAAGGGTGCCGAGGTGGTGCGCATGTACCGCACGCTGATGGGGCGCGAGGCGTTCCGGCGGGGCATGGAGAACTATATCCGCGAGAACGACAACTCCGCCGCCACGGTGGAGGATTTCTTCAGCGCCATGCAGGAGGCGGTGCCGGAGCATAACATCTGGCAGATCCTGCGCTGGTACGACCAGGCCGGCACGCCGGAGGTGACAGCGGAGGAAGTGTATAACCCGACCAACCGGAGCTTCATGCTTACATTGCGCCAGCACACCAACCCCACGCCGGGGCAGGAGAAGAAGCTGCCGTTCCTGATGCCAGTGGTTATCGGGCTGCTGGACGACGAAGGCCGCGAGTTGCTCACGGAAACGGTGATCTTCCATCAGGAAGTGCAGAATTTCGTGTTCTCTGAAATTGAAAAACCTCCAGCGGCGGTGTCGCTGTTCCGTGGCTTCTCCGCGCCGGTGAAGCTGAAGGGCATCAGCCGCGAGCGCCTCGCCTTCCTGGCGGCAAAGGACACGGATCTGTTCAACCAGTGGGACGCGCTGCAGCAATACGCCACCGCCGTGCTGCTGGACGCGGTGGCCGCGCACCAGGCGGGGCATGCGTTCAAGCTGGATGCGGGGCTGCTTGATGCCATCGCGGCAACGCTGCGCCAGGCCCCGCGCGACCCGGCCTTCACCGCCGAGGCGCTGCTGCTGCCCAGCGAGAGCCTGCTCGCCGACGAGATGGCGGTGGTGGACCCGGACGCCATCCACGCGGTGCGCGAGGCCACGCGGGCCGCGCTGGGCGCAGCGCTGCGCGACCGCTTCAACAGCACCTATTGGGAATACGGCAAGGTGGACCCGGCGGACCATTCCGGCCCGGCCATGGGGGCGCGGGCGCTGAAGAACGCCGCCCTCGCCTACCTTGCCGCCGCGGGAGATGTTTCCCGCGCCTGGGAGCAGTTCCACCAGGACGGCAACATGACCGACACGCTGGCGGCGCTGACGCAGCTTGCCGACATGCCGTGCGAAAAGCGCGAGATGGCGCTGGCCGCGTTCTACGACGAATGGCGCAGCATGCCGCTGGTGCTGGACAAGTGGTTCTCAGTGCAGGCGCGCGCCAACGCGGCGGATACGCTGGCACGGGTGCAGGCGCTCACGCAGCACGAGGATTTCGACCTGCGCAACCCGAACCGCGTGCGTTCGCTCATCGGCGCCTTTACCGCCAACCCGGCCAAGTTCCACGATGCCTCCGGCGCGGGCTACCGTCTGCTGGGCGATATTGTGCTGCGCCTGGATGAGACCAATCCGCAGATCGCGGCGCGGCTGGTCTCGGCGCTCGGCCCGTGGCGGCGCTACAACCCGGCGCGGCAGGCTCTGATGCGCGCGGAGCTGGAGCGCATTCTTGCGCGGGAGACGCTGAGCTCGAATACTTATGAAATGGCGTCCAAGGCGCTTGGCTGAACAGGACTACAAGGAACACCAGATGATCGAACTCTATTACTGGACCACGCCGAACGGCCATAAGATCACGATTTTTCTTGAAGAGACTGGCCTTCCCTACAAGATACTCCCTATTAACATCTCCAAGGGCGAGCAGTTCGCCCCGTTCTTCCTGAGTTTCTCGCCGAACAACCGCATCCCCGCGATCCGCGACCTCGCCCCCGCCGATGGCGGCGAGCCGATCGGCGTTTTCGAGTCCGGCGCCATTCTCGAATACCTCGCGGAGAAGACCGGCCAGTTCCTGCCGCGCGAGACCCGCGCCAAATACGAAGTGCTGGAATGGCTGTTCTGGCAGATGGCGGGGCTCGGCCCGATGGCCGGCCAGAACCACCATTTCGTGCAATATGCGCCGGAGCGCATCCCCTACGCCATGGAGCGCTACGTCAAGGAGACCAACCGGCTCTACGGTGTGCTCAACAAGCGCCTCGAAGGGCGCGAGTATATCGCGGGCGAATACTCCATCGCCGACATGGCCTGCTATCCGTGGATCGTGCCCTATGAGCGCCAGCAGCAGAAGCTAGAGGATTTCCCGCATCTGCAGGCGTGGTTCGAGCGCATGGCTGCGCGCCCGGCTGTGCAGCGCGCCTATGCCAAGGCCCAGGAGATCAACCCGAACCCAACCGTAACGCCGGAATCACGCGCCATCCTGTTCGGCCAGACGGCTCGATGAGCCGGCTGCTCTACGATCTCGCCGCGGCGGATGAGCGCGTGCGCTTCAGCCCGTATTGCTGGCGCACGAAGCTGGCGCTGGCGCACAAGAACCTCGCCTACAGCACCATCCCCTGGCACTTTACCGACAAGGACAAGATCGCCTTCTCGGGCCAGGGCAAGGTGCCGGTGCTGATGGATGGCGAGAAAGTTATCACCGACAGCCAGGTAATCGCCGAGTATCTGGAGGCGACCTACCCAAACGAGGCCTCGCTGTTCGGCGAACCTCCGGCGCGGCAACTCACCAACTTCATCAAGGCCTGGACCGAGACCGTGCTGCACCCGGCTATCGCGCCGGTGGTGCTGCCGGATATCTACCTCCTGCTGACACCCGCGGATCAGGTCTATTACCGGCAAACGCGCGAGGGCTTTTACAAGCGCAGCCTTGAGGATTTCGCCACGCACCGGGCGGAAGCGCTGGGGCCGCTGAGTGCCGCGCTGAAGCCGCTGAAGACTACGCTGGAGAAGCAACCGTTCATCGCCGGGCTCGCGCCCAACTATGCCGACCATATCGTGTTCGGCGCGCTGCAATGGGCCATCACCGTGTCCTCCACGCCGCTGCTGGAGCCGGGTGGTGTGCTGGAGCGGTGGATGAGTGCAGTACTGGAGACTTACGGGCTCGCGTAGTTCACGCGCAGCACCACGAACCAGTTCTCGCGGCTGTCCTGCAACTCACCGGCGGCGTTGATTTGCAGATGCTCCATCGTCACCGCGTCATCGACATTGCCTCCGACAATAGAGAGCGCGCCAGCCCCGACGCCAACGATGATCCCGCAATGCGCGTGAAAGCTGTTTGCTGTCGGCAGGTCGGCGAAGGTGAGGTTGCGCGCATCCCCGCGCGGGAAGCAGGCGAGATCGCCCGGGCGCGGCGCGTAACTCGCCGGGTCCTCGGCATCGAGCAGCCCGTGCGCCTGGTGGCGGGCTGCGGCGTTGATGTAGGTGGCGTGGTCCGCCCCGTAGGGGAAATCTGGCCCCGCCCCGGCAATGCGCATGACATAAGAGATGAACGCCGCCGACCAGGCGTACTGCCCATTCTCCGGCACCGGGAACGCATGGCCCGCGCCGTCATGCTTGCCGGTCCAGCGTAAGGTTGGGTCGCCGGCATTCATGCCCTCCCACCAATATTCGCCGACGCGCTGCCATAGTCCCTGCTGGCGTTCGCCCATCGTCGCGTCCGTCTGCACGTAGGCGGCGCCGCCAGTATCGTCCACGCGATTGCCCCAGAGCCGCCACTCATCCATCGCCACCGCCACGGCGGCGCTGCGCGAGAACGGCTCATAGGGCACGTTGGCGAAAGGCGGCGCGTGGTTCTGCACCGCGCAGCCGCCCAGCAGCAATAAAGGTGCTAGCCTACGCAACATCCTTGAACATCGCGGTCAGCGCGGCCTCGTTGGCATCGCACAGCCCGCGCTCCGTGATCAGCCCGGAGACGAGGCGCGCGGGCGTCACGTCGAAAGCCGGGTTGGCCGCGGGGCTGGAGGTGGGCACGATGCGCACGGTGGCGATGGAGCCGTCCAGCGCGCGCCCGGTCATGGTGGCGACCTCCGATGCCGCGCGTTCCTCGATGGGAATCTCGGAGAGCCCGTCGCTGATCTTCCAGTCGATGGTGGAGGATGGCAGCGCCACCCAGAACGGCACGCCGTTGTCGCGCGCCGCCAGCGCCTTGAGGTAGGTGCCGATCTTGTTGCAAACGTCGCCCGCGCGCGTGACGCGGTCGGTGCCGACAATCACGAGATCGACATCGCCGCGCTGCATCATGTGCCCGCCGGCATTATCAGTGATGACGGTGTGCGGCACGCCATGCTTGCCCAACTCCCATGCGGTGAGCGAAGCACCCTGGTTGCGCGGGCGGGTTTCCTCGACCCAGACATGCACGTCGATGCCGGAATCATGCGCCATGTAGATCGGCGCCAGGGCAGTGCCCCAGTCGACCGTGGCGATCCAGCCAGCATTGCAATGGGTGAGCACATTCACGCGGCGGCCATTGCCGGCACGCGCGGCGATGAGCGGCAGGCCGTGCGCGCCGATGGCGCGGTTCACCGCCACATCCTCCTCGCAGATCTTCGCGGCCTCCTCATACGCGGCGGCGGCGCGGGCGCTGGCGCCAAGCCGCTGCAGCACGTTCTGCATGCGGGTCAGCGCCCAGCGCAGGTTGATCGCGGTCGGGCGGGTAGCGCCGAGCACGGAAAGCGCGTTGGCGAGATTGGCGTCCGACGCATCGGCGCGCATCGCCAGCGCCACGCCGTAAGCGGCCGAGGCGCCGATGAGCGGCGCGCCGCGTACCAGCATGGCTTTGATCGCATGGGCCATCTCTTCCATGGTGGTGAGCCGCACGAGATCGACCGCCCAGGGCAGCTTAGTCTGGTCGATGATGCGGACCGACCAGCGATCCATGTCATCCACCCAGATCGAGCGGAAGGGCGTGCCGTCAATTTTCATGATCCGATATCCTAAAGTTTCTGGTGCAGAGCGCAGACCAGGGTGAATAACCGCCTGGCGGTCGGAAAATCAATCTCCACCTTGCCCTGGAGCCGCTCGATCATCAACTCCGCGCCCTCGTTGTGCAGGCCGCGGCGGCCCATGTCGATGGCCTGGATGCGCGCCTCGCGCCCTTCGGCGACGGCCTGGGCATAAGAGTCGAGCAGCATCTGGTAATCCTTGATGAGCATCTTGAACGGGCCCATCGCCAGCATCACGGCCAGCACCGGCTTGTCCTCGGCGTCTCGAATGTCGAGCACCAGGCGGCCCTGCTGGATGGAGAGGTGCAGGATGCTTTGCAACTCCGGTTGCGCGGTGGGGAAAAAGGAGTTCTCCTCGCGCAGATCCTCCACCGCCTGGTCGCGGTCGGCCTCCTGCAAGGCGGAGAGCCTGTGCAGCGCCTCCCCTTCCAGCACAATCCGCGTCAGCCGTCCCTCGTCCTGCGCCATCACAGCCTCTCGCGTTTCAATCCGAGTTTCAGCAGGATGCCGATGACTGCTCCCTTGGCCATGCGCAAAGCGGCCATGCAGAGCAGCGCCAGCAGGACCAGCAGAAACCCGGCCATGACGATCCCTGGGCGATAATAGCCCTTGTAGAAAAACACGACAAATAGCGCCACGAACTGCAGTACCACGAGCATGGCGATGTAGGGGGGCGCGTCGTCGGCCGGCATGTTCCCCAGCGGCGCGCCGCAATGCAGGCAGGTTTTGTGGACCTTGAGATAGCCGTCGAAGATTGGCGCCGCGTTGCATTGCGGACATCGCCCGCGTATGCCGCGCCAGATCGTCTCCGGCCAACCCGGCATGTTGAATTCCGGCACCGCGCGCATGGCCTCCCGCGGCCAGCGTTCGAACTCGTCCTGCGGTTCAGGCGGTACGGAAGGATTGCTCATATGGATAAGTGTGACGGCATCGCCGGCAAATTCAAGCGAAAGGTTTTTGTTTCGGCGTCAGCGTGAAGCGCGGCGTGTTGCGTCAGGTGCGCACGTCACCAGATTCATCGTGCGTTTTTACCACTCGGCAAAAAAAATACGTGATATGCAATGGTTATTGACACTTTTTGTTGACAGCAAACTACGGGAAGCAGAATAGCGAGTCTTGCGTGCAATGCGCGATTCGCGCCGCAACCGAGTCAAATCCCTGAACGGTCGAGTAGTCCGCACGCGAAAATAAGAAGGACGGCCTCTGGCCTTACAGAAGATTATCAAGCGTCGGACTGCCAGGAACCGAATTTTTATCACCTTGATCGAAGGAGCATCCCCTCGTGAGCATTGAAGAGACTAACGACACCCAACGCGCCCAGCCGCTCGCCGCGAGAGCGACGGCGAAGAAGACCGCAACGGCGAAGAAGCCGGCTGCGAAGAAAGCCGCTGTGAAGAAGCCGGCCGCGAAGAAGACCACCGCTGCCGCCAAGAAGACCGCGACCGCGAAGAAGACCACCGCCGCCGCCAAGAAGACCGCGACCGCGAAGAAGACCACCGCTGCCGCGAAGAAGACCGCGACCGCGAAGAAGACCACCGCCGCCGCCAAGAAGACCGCGACCGCGAAGAAGACCACCGCTGCCG
>DATIWS010000226.1:0-3678 GCA_035519275.1 Acidocella sp.
CATCGCCGTCGGGCCGGTTTCAACCGATATGTACCTGCCGGCCTTCCCCGAGATCGCGCGGGAATTCCACAATTCGGCGGCGCCGCAATACTCGCTCGCGGCGTATTTCATCGGGCTGGCGATCGGGCAGATGACGCAGGGAGCGCTCTCCGACCGGCTGGGCCGGCGCGTGCCGCTGCTGGCCGGGCTGGTGCTCTACACTTTCGCCTCCATTGGCTGCTGGCTGAGTTGGAGCGTGGCCTCGCTGGTGGTGTTCCGCTTTCTTAGCGCGCTCGGCGCCTCGGCGGGCACGGTCATTCCCCGCGCCATGGTGCGCGACTTGGCGGACGGCCCCCAGGCGGCGAAGCTGTTCTCCAAGCTCATGCTGGTGATGGGCGTGGCGCCGATTACCGCGCCGATGCTCGGCGCGGTGATGGTTGGCTGGTGCTCCTGGCGTGTGATCTTCGCCGTCTGTGCCGTGTATGGCGTGGCGGCGGTGGCGCTCACCTGGAGGTTCCTGCCGGACACGCTGCCGCGTGAGCGCCGCACCATCATCGGCGCCACGGCGGCGCTCGTCCGCTACGGGCGGATCTTCCGCGAGCGCGCCTTTCTCACCCATGCCGGCATCGGCGCCGCCACCTCGGCCTGCCTGTTCGCCTATCTTTCCGCCACGCCGCAGATATTCATCGGCGAATATGGCTGGAGCAGCGCGGGCTATGCGGCGCTCTTCGGTATCAATTCCGTCGCCTATATCGGTTACAGCCAGCTCAACCCGGCGCTGGTGAGCCGCTTCGGCATCGCGCCGGTGATCAGCTTCAGCGTGGCGGTGCTGCTGGCCGCCACGTTGTACCTCGTGGCGCTGGCGCTGCATCCGCTGGGCGCGTTGCCCATCGCCGCCGGGCTGCTGGCGGCCGAAATCGGCTTCGGCCTGCTCACGCCCTGCGCCATGGTCGGCGCGTTCTCTCGCCATCAGGCGCATGCGGGCAGCGCCTCCGCTTTGCTGGGCACCATGCAGTATGCCGGCGGCGCCATCTCGGGCCTCGCCGTCGGCGTGCTGGCCGATGGCACGGCCCGTCCCATGGCGTTTGCGATGCTGGGTTGCGCCATCATAGCCCTTCTTGCTGCGCTACGGCGCCCCAGCTTAAGCTTCACCCCTGCGGAGTGATCACCAGAACATGTCCAGACCCAATCTCATCGGTATTCCGGCCTGCACAAAACTTGTGTCCGGTTACATCCAGCACGCCACCCCGGCGCGCTATGGCGCGGCGCTCACCTTGGCGTCCAACGCCATGCCTGTCCTGATCCCGCCCGAGGGCGAGACCATGCTTCCGCTGCTGGAGCGGGTCGATGGCATCATGTTCAACGGCTCGCCCTCAAATGTGGCGCCGATGCGCTACGGCGCGGATTTCGACGCGACACCGGACGCGCACGACCCCGAGCGCGATGCCACCACGCTGCCGATGATCCGCGCAGCACTTGATATGGGCATGCCGATTCTGTGCATCTGCCGTGGTTTGCAGGAACTGAACGTTGCCCTGGGCGGCACGCTGTACCAAGAGGTGCATAACGTTCCGGGCCGCATGGACCACCGCTCGCCCGAGGGGGAGCACCGCTTCGACATCAAGCACCCTGTCTCGCTGACCGGCCAGCTGGCGCATCTGATCGGCGCGGCGGAGATCCAGGTGAACTCGCTGCACGGCCAGGCCATCGACCAGCTCGCCTCCGGCTTGGTGGTGGAGGGGATGGCGCCGGACGGCACCATCGAGGCGGTGCGCGTCGAGGGTGCGAAAGCCTTCGCCATGGCGGTGCAATGGCACCCTGAGTGGGAGGTCACGCATTTCCCCGACCGCGAGCGCCTGTTCAACGCCTTCGGCGAGGCCTGTGCGGAATACGCGGCGCGGCGGAAATAGGCGGGAACGTCAGTCACGCCGAATTTCCGCCGCAAATGCCTGATATCATTCATATGGAAAAGGAGGGTCAGCATGGATATCCAGACGATCGACAACCAATACGGCCAGTTGCAATCCCAGGCGCAGCAGACAGTGGGGGAGCTGCAGGCCCTGGCGCAGAAGATGCAGGCCGCCGCGCAGGCGGGCAACATGAATGCGCGTGAATGGCTGCTGGACCTGCGGAGTATCGCGCTCGCGATTCGGGCCGAGCAAAATCAGGTCGCCAATCTGCTGCAATCCATCCACAACATGATGGCGAACCAGCCGCAGCAGATGCCGCAATCGATGCCGCAAAGCCCCTGGGGCGGCCAGCAGGGATACCCGCAGCAGCAGCCCATGCCGCCGCAGGGCTATCCTCAGCAAGGTTATCCGCAGCCGGGCTTTGGCTATGCCCAGCCGCCCCAGCAGGGCGGGCTGCTCGGCGCGTTTCTCAATTCCGGCTTCGGTCGGGCTTTGGAGATGGGTGCGGGGTTTGGCATCGGTGAAGAGATCATCGACAAGATTTTTTGAGCGAAACGGGGGCGGAAGCCCCCGACCTTCAACCCGGCGCGGCGCCGCAAACCGGAGTGAAAGCAGCGACATCCGGCGGCCCGGCGGCAAACAGATGCACGGGCTGGCCGGCGCGGGGCAGGGCGAGCAGTGTGGCGCAGAGGGTACCAAAGCCGTGATTCTCGGCCGCCTTGATGTTGAGCTGCTCCGCGCGTTCGCCGGAGGAGTCGGCGAGCAGCCCGCCCCAATCCGCGAAGGGCGCGGCGGCAAAGCGGGGCAGATGCCGGGCGATGCGCGGCAGGGCTGTGGCGTTCGGCTCGCCGGAGGTGATCATGCTCACGCCCTCCGGCAGGGGCGTGGCTTCCGGCCGCCCGGTGCCCAGGCCCCGGACGAAATACGCGGCGCGGGCATCGGCCAGCACCATGTTGAAATCCCGGTACAGCCCGGCATCGAGGCGCGTGATTGCGGTTGCGGCGGTGTCGGCGCTGGCCTCGCGCAGAGCGATAAGCGGCAGTTCGCCCCGGCTGCGCTTGCCGGGCGCCGGGCCCAGAGTACCGGTGCGGTTCAGCACGGTCGCCATGACCCCATTCTGGTTCAAAGCGAGCCACGTGCCGCCCGCCAGAATGTCCCGCCCGCCGCAGATGCCGGGCCAGTATTCGGCGGGCGGTTCCCAGGGGCGCGAGGCCATCTCGTCGCGGTTGGCGGCGATGAACACGCCCTCGGGCGTGACGCGCAGGATGATTGAGCACATCGGGCTCAGCCCTTTGCCGCGGCCAAGATCATGTCCAGATGATCCGGCACGGCGAACTGCTCGCGCCGCAGCTTGGCAATCTCGAACACCTGCACCGCGCTGGCATCGTCGCCCGCTTGCAGGTGCATCTCTCGCAAGTCGCCCTTCAGCTTCACCCGGAAGCCAAGAGTGGAGACGGTGAAGAACTCGCCGATGCGGATATCGGTGCCCGGCAGATTGTTCCAGGCGCAGCGGATGTCGAAGCGCCGGTCGAAGATGCGGTGGCCGATTTGGCTCACCTCCGCCTGCGCCAGCGCATCGGGGCTGATGCCGGTTTCCTCCATTGCCTCGCGCAGCGCCGCGGTGCGGGAGGTTTCCACCTTGCCGTCAACCTCGTCGAGAAACCCGCCCGGCACGGCGAGCTTGCCGCGCCCGGGATTATGGATGCGCGTGATCAGCGCGACCTGGCCGTGGTCGTCGAGCAGCACGGCGTCCGCCGCGTGGCGCAGATGCACGCGCCGCTGCGTGCCG
>DATIWS010000227.1:0-6685 GCA_035519275.1 Acidocella sp.
CTTGCATTGTGTTCCAGCTGCCGGCGTCAGGTGGCGGGCCGAATTTCGGGTCCCACTTCCCGGCTTCCTTCAGCGATTGCTCGACATCCTTTGGCATATAGGCCGCGCCGTGCTTGGCCAGCACCTCGTCGGCATGGAACAAACCGTCCGCGCCAATGGAGCCGATGGCGACCACGCCCTGCCCCTCGCGGAACAGATCCGGCAGCACGCCGGTGAACACCACCGGCACGGCGGAGCGGCCATCGGTAACGTCGAATTGCGTGGTTGGCGTCTCACCCGCCAGCGTGGTCTTTACCGTACCGACCTGCACGATGCCGCCCAGGCGGAAGCTCAGCCCCTCAGCCGGGTGCTTGGCTACAACCTCGCGCGGGGAGAGGAAATAGGTGAGGCTGGAGGAAAACGCCGCCATTGTCAGCCCAACGGCGGCGCTCAGGCACAGGCCGCAGACGATCACGAGGTAAAGGCGGCGTCGCTTGGGTGTGCGCATGCTACAGGGTTTCCGCCTGCTTGAGCCGGGAGATGGCGCGCCGGTAGCGGGCGAAGCTCAGCCAAGCCGCGCCAGCCAGAAAGATCACGGTCACGCCATAGGCGCCGTTGATGAAGGGCCAGTTGTTCATCATTCGCGCTCCGCGGCGGCCAGCAGGGCCGAGGCCGTCTTTCGCTCGCAGACCGCGGCGGCGATGCGGGCGCAGACCATGGTGAGGAAGCTCAGGTAAAACCCCAACGTGGAGACCAGCAGCGGGTAGAGCATGGTCACGTAGATTTTCGCCCCGCCCGAGATGGAGATGGTGTTGCCCTGGTGCAGCGTGTTCCACCACTGCACCGAGTACACGATGATGGGCAGGTTGATCGCCCCCGCCAACGCCAGAATGGCGGCGGCGCGGTAGCCATGGGCCTTGTTGTCGAACGCCCGGATGAGCGCGATGTGGCCCAGATACAGGAAGAACAGGATCAGCACCGAGGTCAGGCGTGCATCCCACACCCAATACGCGCCCCACATCGGCTTGCCCCATAGCGAGCCCGAGACCAGGCAGACAAGGGTGAAACCCGCGCCCACGGGGCCGATCTCCTCGGCCGCGATATCCGCCAGCGGGTGGCGCCAGACGATGGAGAACAGCGAGCATACCGCCAGCATGGCGTAACCGGACATCGCCACCCAGGCGGCGGGCACATGCACATACATGATGCGCGCGGCGTCGCCCTGCTCCCAATCCGCCGGAGCGAACTGATAGCCCCAGACGATCCCCACCACGGTGAGTATGAGCGAAACACCGGCCGCCCAGGGCAGAATGGGCTGTACGAGACGCAAAAACCGCCCGGGATTGGCGAAATAATGCAGCCAACCGCCGGTTTTGGCTGGGACGCCACGGCTCAGGATGTTTTCGTTCATGCATCGGTATTAGGCGATGCACGGGTAAATTTGAAGCGGCGTGCAATTGCGATACAGTCTCGTCATGGTGAATTATTGGCTGGTGAAATCCGAACCCGATGCCTTCTCCTGGGACGAGCAGGTGAAAAACGGCGTCGAGCCCTGGACGGGCGTGCGCAACCATCTGGCGAAGAAAAATCTCGCCACGATGAAACAGGGCGATAAGGCGTTTTTCTACCACTCGAATGTCGGCAAGGAGATTGTCGGCATCGTCGAGGTGGCGCGGGAAGCCTACCCGGACCCCACGGCCGAGAGCGGCAACTGGGTGTGCGTGGACATGAAGGCGGTGAAGCCGTTGAAAACGCCCGTCACCCTTGCCGCGATCAAGGCGGACCCCAGATTTTACGAGTTGGCGCTGCTCAAATGCTCCCGCCTCTCGGTGGGGCCGGTGAGTGCCGAGCACTGGAAGATGCTGTGCGAAATGGGAGGCGTGGATGGCTGAAACAGCGGTGCTGGCTGGCGGGTGCTTCTGGTGCCTGGAGGCCGCCTATGACGAGCTGGCCGGGGTGGAGACCGTGGAATCCGGCTATGCCGGCGGGCATGTGCCCGGCCCCAGCTACGAGCAGGTGTGCACCGGCACCACTGGCCATGCCGAGGTGGTGCGGGTGGAATACGACCCGGCGGTGATCTCCTACGCCGATCTGCTGGATGTGTTCTTCACCATCCACGACCCGACGACGCTCAATCGCCAGGGCAACGATGTCGGCACGCAATACCGCTCCGCGATCTTCTATGCCTCACCGGAACAGAAGGCGGCGGCCGAGGCGGCGGTGGCGAAATTCACGCCTCACTGGGGCAAGATCGTCACCGAGATCACGCCGCTGGACATGTTCTACCCGGCGGAGAAAGAGCACGAGGATTACTTCGTCCGCAATCCGTGGTCCGGCTACTGCCAGGCGGTGATCGCGCCGAAGATCACGAAGCTGCGCAAGGCGTTCCGGGAAAAGCTGAAGGCCTAGCCGATCCGCAGCAGCTCCACCCCGTTGCGGGCGAGCCATTCCGACGCCTCTTCCCGGTGCGGGGTGAGTGTTTCGGTGAGTGCCCAGAAATGCGGCCCGTGATTCATGTGGCGCAGATGCGCGGTCTCATGCGCCACCACGTAATCCTGCACGAAGCCCGGAGCGCAGATCAGCCGCCAGCTGAAGGCCAGCGTGCCATCCGGCGCGCAGGAGCCCCAGCGCGTGTGCGTGTCCTTGATCCGCACGGTTTTCGGCTTCAGCGCCACCGCCTGCGCCTTTTCCGCCGCCATCGCGGTGAGGTGCTGGCGGGCCAGACGCTTCAGGCAATCCGTCACCCGGCGGACCAGAAATTCCGGCTCGCCTGTCACCAGAATCCGTCCGGGCTCGATCCAGGCGCCGCCACGCGCACCAAGTGCCTGGCCGATGACATGCGGCACGCCATGCACCGGCACCACCGCCCCGGGGGTGAAGCGCAAAGCCTGGGGCAGGGCGGACAGCTTTTCCGCGGCCCAGCCCTCATGCGCCTGCAGCAGCGCCAGCCCGGCATGGCGCGAGGCGCGCATTGGCAAGGTAATGAGAATGCCACCCGCCGCCGGATCGATGCGCAGGGAAATCCGCTTCGCCCGGGCGGAGCGGCGGTAGGCGACGGACGTCAGCGCCCCCTGCACCGGCACCAGTTCGGGCGGCAGATCCTCTCCGCTCATGCCCTGCGCCGGCGCGGCATCCTGCCCGGCCAGTCGGCAAGGTGGTGCTCCAGCGGTCCGGCATTGCGCTCGCTGATGCAGCGCCCGGCCACCGAGGCGCCGGCCTCGATCACGCTCTCCGCCCGGCCCGAGCGCAGCGGGTGCCATGGCGGCAGATCCTTGCCCTCCTGCACCAGCCGGTAGGCGCAGCTCGGCGGCAGCCAGTCGATTTTCGCCAGTGTCTCGGGGGTCAGCTGTACGCAGTCCGGCACCTTGCGGCGGCGGTTCGCATAGTCCTTGCAGCGGGCGGTGTTCACGTCCAGCAGCCGGCAGGCGACGTCGGTGAAGCTGATCTCGCCGGTGTCGTCATCGCGGAGCTTGTGCAGGCAGCAGCGCCCGCAGCCATCGCAGAGCGACTCCCACTCCTCCTTGCTCATCTCGCTGAGCTGCTTTTCACGCCAGAATCCCATGGGCCCTACATAGAGCGCCCCCGGCGGCACCGCCAGCAGATAAAGCGGCCCGGCTGTTGCGGCACGGCGGCACGGCGTGGCAAGGTCGGGTCATGGAGCGACGCGCCTTCCTCACCGGCATGTCTATGTCCCTGTGCACCGCGGGTGCGGCCCGGGCGGAGAGCTTTGCCGCGTTCCTTACCCGGCTGCGATCGCGCGCTTTGGCGGCGGGCATTCCGGCGCGTGTCGTGCACAGCACCACCGCCGGGCTAAAGCCCAACCAGGAGGTGCTGAAGCACGACCAGCACCAGGCGGAATTCACCCTCACCTGGGCGGATTACTCCTCCCGCGTGCTGAACGAGACCCGCATTTCCAACGGCCACGCCAAGGCCGGAACGGTCCGCAACCTGCTGGCGGCGGTGACGAGCCGGTTCGGTGTTTCGGCCGAGCCGCTGATCGGCATCTGGGGCATCGAGACCGGGTACGGCACCTTCCAGGGCAAGTTCCATGTCATCGACGCGCTGGCGACACTGGGCTGGGAGCGGCAGAGCAAGTTCTTCGCCGGGCAGGCGATCGACGCCATGCGCATCATCGCCATGGGCGACGCACCGCCGGGCAGGCTGCTCGGCTCTTACGCCGGGGCCATGGGCCAGCCGCAATTCATGCCGGGCGTGTATCTCTCCACCGCCGTGTCGTTCTCGGGTGCGAGCGCGCCTGACATCTGGCATTCGGATGCCGACAGCCTCGCCTCCATGGCCAATTACCTGGCCAAGGCCGGATGGCAGACCGGGCTGCCCTCCAGCGAACCGGTGCTCGCCCCAGGCGGCATCGGGCCAGATGAAACCGGGCGCAAGTTGGTGCGCACGCTCGGTTATTGGCAGGAGCGGGGCGTGCAGCGCCTGCCCGGTGCCGTGCCCCTGCGGGCATCCACCCCGGCGGCGCTGCTGCTGCCCGATGGCCCCGGCGGCCAGGCCTTTCTGGTCTATGCCAATTTCTCCGCCATCCGCAGTTACAACCCCTCAGACTTCTATGCCCTGGCCGTCGGCGCGCTGGGGCGCATGGTGCTCTCCGCATGATCAACCGCTACGTTATCGGCCTGTTTGCCATTCTCGCCAGCTGCACGCATCCGGCGGCGCCCCCGGCACCGGGAGGGGTGAAGTACATGGTGGGTGACCCGTATCAGGCGGGTGGTGAATGGTTCTACCCGCGCGAGGTCAACGATTACGACGCCACCGGGCTGGCCACCGTGATCCCGGACGGCGCGCCTGCCTACACGGCGGATAACGAGAGCTACGACCCCAATGCGCTGGCCGCCGCGTCCCCGGTGTTGCAACTGCCTTGCATCGTCACCGTCACCAATCTGGTGAATGGCCGCTCGGTGGATGTGCGGGTGAATGACCGCGGACCGATGCAGCCGGGCCGCATTCTGGCCGTTACCCCGCGCGTCGCCAGCCTGCTGGCGTTTCCGTCTGGCGGCATCGTCGAGGTCGAGGTGAAGCTGAACCAGAACCAGAGCATGGCGCTGCAGAGCTCGCTCGGCGCTGTGCCGAAGCTCACCGCAGCACCTGTGGCTGGCATTACCGCGCAATCCCTCGCACCTCCGGGCGGCGGAAGCGCCACCGGCGCGGTGCAGCAGCTCGGCCCCAGCGCCACGGACAACAGCATGAACCAGAGCGTCACTCTCTCCGGCACGGTCACGCAGGGCGTGCCTGGGCCGGGGCCGCTCTGGGTGCAGATCCCCGGTTTCGGCAGCGAGAGCGACGCCTTCCGCGCCCTAGCCAAGATCCCCGGCCTCCCGGCGCGCGTGGTGCCCGTGTTCGGGGAAGACCGCCCGCTCTGGGCGGTGAATGCCGGGCCGTACCACACCGTGGCGGATGCCGATGCCGCCTTGCAGCAGATGCTGCAATCCGGCGTCGTGGACCCTGAAATAATTGTGCGATGAGCCGCTACCCAGGGCTGTTCATCACGCTGGAAGGCGGGGAGGGGGCGGGCAAATCCACCGCCGCCGCGGGCCTTGCCAAGCTGTTACGGTCCGAGGGGCACGAGGTGCTGGCCACACGCGAGCCCGGCGGCACCAAGGGGGCGGAGGCCATCCGCGCCTTGCTGCTGAATACCGAGACGCCGCTGCACCCGCTGGCGCAGACCATGCTTCATTTCGCCGCCCGGGCGGACCATGTGGAAACCGTGCTGCGCCCGTCGCTGGAACGCGGCGCCATCGTCATCTGCGACCGCTATTACGACTCCACCATGGCCTATCAGGCTTACGGCCAGGGTGTGGCGGTCAGCGCCGTGGAGAGCCTGATCGAGGTGATCGGCCTGCGCCCGGATATCAGCTTCTTCCTGGACGTGCCTGACGCGGTGGCCCAGGCCCGGCTTACCGCCCGGGCTGGCGCTTCCGACCGCTACGAGAGCATGGGCGCGGATTTCACCGCCAGGGTGATGCACGGCTTTGCCGAGATCGCGGCGGCGGAACCGGAGCGCTGCGCGAAGGTGGACGCCACACTGGCCCCCGAGGCCCTGGCCGCGCATCTGCGCCAGCTTATCGCCGAGCGGGCAGGGCGCTGATGCTGCGCGAGCCGCGCGCCAACGCCCTGCTGCGCGGGCATGAGGGGGCGGTGGGCTCGCTCTACCATGCCGCCATCTCCGGGCGGCTGCACCATGGCTGGCTGCTCGCGGGACCGCCGGGCGTCGGCAAGGCCACTCTGGCTTTCCGCTTCGCCCGCTGGCTGCTCGCGGGTGCGGAGACGCCGGATCTCTACGTGCCCGAAACCTCGCCCGTCTTCCGTCGTGTGGCCGCCGGCACGCACCCGGACCTGTTCACCGCCGAGCGCCGGATCAACGCCAAGACGGAAAAGCTGCAAAGCGAGATCGTGATCGCCACCATCCAGGAGGCCAGCGCCTTTATGCGGCTCACCCCCGCCGAGGGCGGCTGGCGCGTGGTGGTCATCGACGGCGCGGAGGACATGAACACCAACGCCGCCAACGCGCTGCTGAAGCTGCTGGAGGAACCGCCGCCCCGGGCGATCCTGATGCTTGCAACCTCGGCGCCAGGGCGGCTGCTGCCTACCATACGCTCGCGCTGCCGGATGCTGCCGATGGCCCCGCTGCCCGAGGCCGAGATGCACGCTTTGCTGAAGGACTACGTGCCTGAGGTGGATTTCGCCG
>DATIWS010000228.1:0-5883 GCA_035519275.1 Acidocella sp.
GCCACCACTTTCAGCGCCTCGTCGGTGAAGGTCAGCTTGACCCCCTCCATCTCGAACAGCCGGGCATATTGCTTCACCAGCGCGTTCTTCGGCTTGGTCAGGATTTCGATCAGCACCGCCTCGTCGAGATCATCGAGCGTGGCGACAACGGGCAGACGGCCGATGAACTCGGGGATCAGGCCAAATTTCAGCAGATCCTCAGGCTCCAGCTCGCGCAGGAGCTGCCCGGTCTTGCGCTCATCCTGGGCGCGCACATCGGCGCCGAAGCCGATGCCCGACCCCTTGCCGCGCTGGGCGATGATTCTCTCCAGCCCGGCGAAGGCGCCGCCGCAGATGAACAGGATGTTGGTGGTGTCCACCTGCAGGAATTCCTGCTGCGGATGCTTGCGCCCGCCCTGCGGCGGCACGGAGGCCACGGTGCCTTCCATGATCTTCAGCAGCGCCTGCTGCACGCCCTCGCCCGAAACGTCGCGGGTGATCGACGGATTGTCCGACTTGCGGCTGATCTTATCCACTTCGTCGATATAGACGATGCCGCGCTGGGCCCGCTCGACGTTATAATCCGCCGCCTGCAGCAACTTGAGGATGATGTTCTCCACATCCTCGCCCACATAGCCGGCCTCGGTCAGGGTGGTGGCGTCGGCCATGGTGAAGGGCACGTCGAGAATCCGCGCCAGGGTCTGGGCCAGCAGCGTCTTGCCCGAGCCCGTCGGGCCAATGAGCATGATGTTGGACTTCGCGATCTCGATGTCGTTGTTCTTGGTGGCGTGCGAGAGCCGCTTGTAGTGGTTGTGCACGGCCACGCTCAGCACCTTCTTGGCGTGGCCCTGGCCGATCACGTAATCGTCCAGCACCTTGCAGATCTCGCGCGGCGTCGGCACGCCATCGCGCGACTTCACGAGATGCGTCTTGTGCTCCTCACGGATGATATCCATGCAGAGTTCCACGCATTCATCGCAGATAAACACGGTTGGGCCGGCAATAAGCTTCCGCACCTCGTGCTGCGATTTTCCGCAAAAGGAACAATAAAGCGTATTCTTCGTGTCGGCCGATTTGCTGCTCATAACCACTCCACAGCGCGCAATTGAGTCAAAAGACTAGCCCCCTGTGCAATTCGACACAAGCGCGGCGGGGGCGGATGAAAAAACCGGTGATATTTCAAATGATTGCAGGAAAAGCCTAGGCTCATTCTGCCCGGCGGCGGCGGCGAGCCGTCAAAAAAACGTAAAAAACGGGCCCAGAATGCTCCGGACCCGTCCAGTTTTTCGCTGCGGCTCCGTCTTAAATGGACGGAGACGGCTCCGTCCCTGCCGCCGGCACGGCGGGCTCGACCGGGCGCGGCTGGTTCTTCACCACGTCGTCCACCAGGCCGAACTCCTTGGCCTCCTGGGCGGACATGTAGGTGTCGCGCTCCAGCTTGGCCTCGATCGCGTCCAGCGGCTGGCCGGTATGCTCCACGTAGATCAGGTTCAGCCGCTTGCGCAGGTTGAGGATCTCGCGCGCCTGGATTTCGATATCCGTGGCCTGGCCCTGGGCGCCGCCGGAGGGCTGGTGCACCATCACGCGGGCATTCGGCAGGGCGAAGCGCTTGCTTTTCTCGCCGGCGCAGAGCAGCAAGCTGCCCATGGAGGCCGCCTGGCCGATGCACACCGTGCTGACCGGCGAGCGGATGTACTGCATGGTGTCGTAGATCGCGAGGCCGGAGGAGACCACGCCGCCGGGGCTGTTGATGTAGAACGAGATTTCCTTGTTCGGATTCTCGCTCTCCAGGAACAGCAGCTGCGCGCAGATCAGCGAGCTGACCTCGTCATAAACCTGCCCGGTGAGGAAGATGATCCGCTCCTTCAGCAGGCGCGAATAGATGTCGTAAGACCGCTCGCCGCGCGCCGTCTGCTCCACCACCATCGGCACCAGGGCACTGTTGTAAAACTCGACTGGATCCCGATCCCGCATCACTTCATTCCTTGTCTCAAAAAAAAACCGCCCGCCCCGGCATCACACCGGGCCATGTCCTGGCCGTGGCGTGAGCGGAACGGGCGTCATGCAACCAAGTTAGATGATCGCACGCGTTCGTCTAGTGCCGGATTAAGCTTCCGGGTCGGCGGCGAGCTCTTCCGGGGTCACGGTGACCTCGTCCTGCTTCACCTGGCCGAGCAGCAGGTCCACCACCTTGTCCTCGAAGATCGGGCCGCGGAAGCGTTCCATCTGCTGCGGGTTCTTGCGGAAGAACTCCACCACCTGCATCGCCTGCGGGCCGTAGCGCATCGCCTCGTTGAACATGGCGCGCTGCAGTTCCTGGTCGGCGACGGCAACGTTATTGGCGCGGCCGATCTCGGCGACCAGCAGGCCCAGGCGCACGCGCCGGTCGGCGATGGCGCGGTACTCGGCCTTCAGCGTCTCTTCGTCCTTGGCGGCATCCTCGGGGTCGGCGTTGCCGGCAGCCTTCTCGGCCTCAACCTGGCGCCAGATCTCGGCGAACTCGGCCTCCACCAGGGATTCCGGCGCGGCGAACTGGGCCTTCTCGACCAGCGCGTCCAGCAGAGCGCGCTTCAGCTTCAGGCGGGCCATCTGCTCGTACTCGCGGCTGATCTGCTCGGAAACCTTGCCGCGCAGATCCGCCACCGACTCCAGCCCCATGGCCTTGGCCAGTTCGTCGTCGATGGCCGGAACCTCGGCCACGGCGAGGGACTTGGCAGTGATCTCGAACTCGGCGGTCTTGCCGGCCAGATCCTCGGCGCCGTAATCCTCGGGGAAGGTCACGGTGATGGTCTTGGTCTCACCGGCGGACATGCCCTCCATCTGCTCGGAGAAGCCAGGGATGAAGCCCTCGCCGGCAATGGTCACGCCGACATCGTTGGCGGAGCCGCCCTGGAAAGCCTCGCCGTCGATGCGGCCGATGAAGTCCACGGTCAGGCGCTCGCCGGCGACGGCCGGGCGGGTCTCCTCGACATCCTTGAAGCTCTGGCGCTGCTCGGCGATGCGCTTCAGCGCCTCGTCCACCTTCTCCTCGGCGACGGCGGCAACCGGCTTGCTCAGGGTGATGTCGGACACGTCCGGCACCGTCACTTCGGGCAGCACTTCCATCTCGAGGGTGAATTCCAGGTCGGACTCGCCGCCCGGCTTGGTGATCTCGAGCTTCGGCTGCATCGCGGGGCGCAGGCCGCGCTCCTCGATCAGCTTGCCGGAAGCGTCGTTCACGGCCTGCTCCAGCACTTCCGCGGCCACGGCGTCGCCATAGCGCTTGCGCACCATGGACATCGGCACCTTGCCCGGGCGGAACCCTGGCATCTGCATGGTCTTGCTGAGCTCGGCCAAACGCTTCTCACGCTTGGCGGCAAGTTCGGGTTCGGGGACCACGACCGTAAAGCCGCGCTTCAAGCCCTCGGAGAGCGTCTCGGTAACCTGCATGAACGACAAAATCCTCAATAAAACAACAACTAAGCAACTCTACTGGTGCGGGCGGAGGGACTTGAACCCCCATGACTTGCGTCACCAGAACCTAAATCTGGCGTGTCTACCAGTTTCACCACGCCCGCTTTAGCCCTATTCCAAGCCGCGCCGTCTAGCGCGAGTTGCGCGACTTAACAAGGAGGCCCCTCGTATCTCGGGGAAAAAGCGCCTAATTGGCATTCCAGATGAACATGCCAACCGAGGAAACGCCCCCCGCAAACCGGCAAGGCCGGAAGCCCCGCACGCGGCTCTGGCTCGCGGCTGGCGTCAGCCTGCTCGTGGCCCTGCCCGTGGCGGCGGGACTGGTGGCGGTGGCCAGGTTCAACCCCAACGCCTATGCCCCGGCGATCACCGCTGCGGTAGAGCGCGCCACCGGGCGCCAGCTCACCCTGGGCGGGCCGGTGCGGCTGGCTCTGTCCTTCCACCCGACGCTGACGGTCAGCAACGTCACGCTGGGCAACCCGCCAGGCGGCTTCGCGGGGGATTTCGTCACCCTCGACCGGGCCAAGGCGCAGATCGCCCTGCTGCCGCTGCTCATCCACCATTTGGACATTCTGCGCCTGGTGCTGGAGCGCCCGCAGATTACGCTGCAGCGCCTGCCCTCCGGTGCCAGCAGCTGGGATTTCTCCGCCGCCACCGGGACGCACCGTTTCAATGGCTACCAGCTTGCCCTGAAGGCGGTGGAAATCCGCGACGGCCATGTCACCTTCATCCCCGCGAACGGCCAGATCTACGGGTTCGACCTGCCCCGCCTGACCGGCACGGCGGCTTCGCTTTCCACCCCGCTGCATCTGGCGGGCGGGGCCAAGATGGGCGCGCAGAAGGTGGATCTCTCGGGCGTGGTCGGGCCCATCGCCCAGCTTTCCGGCACCGCGCCATGGCCGGTGGATCTCAGCCTCACCAGCGCAGGGGCCACGGGCCGGCTGACGGGCGCGGTGGCGCATCCGCGCACCGGCGCGGGTTACGACCTGACCCTGAACGTGGACATCCCGGCGCTGGAAGCCCTGGCCCCCGGCACCCTGCCGGCGCTGCACCAGCTGCATCTTGGCGCCGAGATCGTTGACCGCAACGCGGTCGCCCCTGCCATCAACAACGTCTCGCTCACCGCCGGGCCGTCCGACCTCTCCTCCCTGCGCCCCCGGCTCACGCTCCAGGAGCTGAATATAAAGATGACCGCGCTTAACCAGCCGGTGACGCTGCAGGCCAGCGGCAAGCTCGGCCAGGACAAGTTCAGCGCCAAGGGCTATGTCGGCGCACCGGATGCACTGCTTAACCCATCCGTGCTGCCCGCCGGCAAGTCCGCCCCGGCAAGCTTCCCGGTCGGGCTCTCGCTGCAGCTCGGCGTCGCCAAGGCCGCCATCACCGGGGCCATTGCCACCCCCACCACGCTCTCGGGCGCCGCGCTGTTGATCACCGCCAACGTTCCGGACCTCTCCGCCCTCTCCACCGCCGCTGGCACGCCGCTGCCTGCCTGGAAGAACATCACCGTGCAGACCACGCTGATCGACCCCGGCGGCCAAGGGCTGCGCAACCTCGTCGGGCTGGACAGCCTGACCGTGAGCATGGACCATGCGCAGGTCGGCGGCGATGCCAGCCTGGCCCTCGGCGCCAAGCCCGAGCTGCAGCTCTCGCTGAAATTCAGCAAGGCGGATCTCGACGCGCTCACCGCCGCCCTGCCCCAGCGCGCGGCCGCAACCACCCCTGCACCAACCCTGCCCAACGCCCCGCTGCCGCTGGGGCTGCTGCATCTGGCCGATGCGGACATCCAGCTCGCCGCGGATTCCCTCGTCTGGCACCAGCTCACCTTCACCGCGCTGCAAGGCCACGTCACGGTCACGAACGGCGCGCTCAGCCTCAACCCGTTCACCGGGGAGCTGCCGGGCGGGGCGGTCACCGCCAGCGCCAGCCTCGACGCCTCGAAAGACCCCGCGGCGGAAACCCTGCAACTCTCCGCCCCGGCGCTCGCCCTTTCGCCGCTGCTGCATGCCTTCGGCCTGCCGGACACCGCCCAAGGCATCGCGCAGGTGCAGCTCAAGGCCGCCAGCACGGGCGACACCCCGCAGGCCATCGCCAGCGGGCTGAACGGCAGTCTCGGCGCGGCGACGGTGAATGCCGTCATCGATGGCGGCGTGCTGAAGCGCCTGCTCGGTGACGTGCTGAAAACCGCCGGGCTGACGGACCCGCAACTCACCGCCCCGGGCCCGGTGCCGGTGCGCTGCGCTGCGCTACGGCTGGATGCCGCGAACGGTACCGGCACGCTGAGCGCCCTGGCCCTGGACAGCCTCCGCCTGGAGCTGCAAGGCGGCGGCACGATGGATTTCGGCAAGGGCACGCTCGGCCTGTCTCTGCAAACCCAGCTGCGCGGGCAGGCCGCTACCACTCAGGTCACCGTCAGCGGCGGCTTTGCCCAGCCCACGCTCGCCGCCGCCCACG
>DATIWS010000229.1:0-4516 GCA_035519275.1 Acidocella sp.
TCCTCGTTGCAGGCCAGGCGCAGCCCGCCATTCATCTTCCAGCCGGTGGCAAGGCCCGTCTCGGCCTCCAGCGTGCGGTACACCTTAACCGACTCGCCCAGCAGCTGGGTGATGTTGGCGCTGGTACGCAGCTGCCCGACCAGCCCGGCGGCGTGCCAGGTACTGCCGGAGGTAAGCTTGTGGCGCTCCAGCAGCACAACCTCCCAGCCCAGCTTGGCCAGATGATAGGCCGTGGAACAGCCTATAATGCCGCCGCCAACGATGACCGCGCGCGCCTGTGTTGGAAAGCTCATACCCCACCCCCTTGACATTATTCCGTGCCTCGTTCCTGCCGCGACCGCAACGGCAAGTCAACGCAAAGCCACAAAAAGCCACAAATCAGCAAATCGCCACATTGGCGGCCAAGCCGCCGAGGCTCGTCTCCTTGTATTTGCTCTGCATATCGAGCCCGGTCTGGCGCATGGTCTCGATCACCGCGTCCAGCGAGACGATGTGCGTGCCATCGCCCTGCAGCGCCAGCGAAGCGGCGGCGATGGCCTTGATCGCGCCGAAGGCGTTGCGCTCGATGCAGGGCACCTGCACCGGCCCGCCAATGGGGTCGCAGGTCATGCCGAGATGATGCTCCATGGCGATCTCGGCCGCGTTCTCGACCTGCGCGTTGCTGCCGCCCATCGCCGCGCACAGCCCGACGGCGGCCATGGCCGAGGCGGAACCAACCTCGCCCTGGCAGCCAACCTCGGCGCCGGAGATTGAGGCGTTGCGCTTGATCAGCCCGCCCATGGCGGTGGCGGTGAGACGGGCGACGTTGGCCTCGCACCCGCTCAAGGCGTGCAGGAAGGCATTGGCGGCGCGCATCGGCCCGACGGTGTGCGAGGAGGACGGGCCAATGCCGATCCTGAACAGGTCAAGCAGGGAGATGGACGAAGCCGGGGCGGGCCGGCAGCTTCCGGGCAGCATGGACACTCCTTTCACCGCTGATTTTTGCGTGGCGGCTTTTGCGCGAGGTTATTGCAAAATCAAAAACAACGCCATCGGAGACATCCACAGTTTCCATCAATTTAATGAGCAATCATGTGGCTTTCCTTCCAATCCCGCCCGGCGCCTCTTCATGCATTGCAGCCACCAGTAAGCACCCCCAGCCCAGCAAGTGCGGTTTTGTTTCTACAGTCTTAATATTTACACCATAAGCGGGAATGTTAAACAAAATTATTGACGAGTTCTTGCTGTGGTTGTATTTTTGCTTCAATCCCGCGGAGGCGAAAATGAAAATACTTTCTTTTGAGACTTCATCTAACAAAAAAGATCTTCTGACGGCTTTTTTGCGCTCGCGTCTGGCCATCGTCGATGAGACGAACGATGCCGAGGAAGCCCTCGATCTGGTGAAGTTCTACGATTACGACGCCGTCCTGCTACGCCTGTCGGAAGACAGGCTGGGCGACCTCGAGATCATCCGCAAGCTGCGCATGGCCCGCGTCCGCGCGCCGATCGTGGCGGTGGCTCGCACGATGAATGAGGCGGCGCGGCTGCGCGTGCTGCAGGCCGGGGCGGACGACCTGATCGTGGACGCGCTCTCGCACGAAGAGATTTTCATGAAAGTGCAGAACCTGATCCGCCGCTCGCGCGGCTTCCAGGAAAACGCGCTGCGCATCGGCTCGGTCGAGATCAACATGAACGCGAAGAAAATCTACGCGAAGGGCCGGCCGGTGACGCTCACCAAGAAGGAATACCAGATCGCGGAGATCCTGGCGCTGCGCAAAGGCGCGGTGCTGAGCAAGGAGGCGATCCTCGACCATCTCTATGGCGGGCTGGACGAGCCGAACCCGAAAATCATCGACGTGTTCATCTGCAAGATCCGCAAGAAACTGCAGGCCCTCGGGGTGGATGACTTCATCGAGACGAACTGGGGCCGCGGCTATATGGTCATCGACCACCGGCAGGATGCGGGCTTGGCGGAGAGCCATCAGCGCAGCTGCCCACCCGCGCTGGAGCCCCATGCCCGGGCCATTGCGTAAAGCACGAACGCCCAATCACTTGTCATATTAGTTATGCGTATATAGCATAACAAAACCCGATCCATTTGCCGTAATTCGGGCTCCGCCTCACCCCAAGGGGGGGAGGGAATAGATGCATCGCACGTGCCGCGAACCCGGTTAGCCGGGTACAGCAACGACGAGACGCATCCTGGTTAGGTCGTATCCGGTCCGCGAGGACCGGGATCAATTGGGAGACGCTTGATGTTGCTACCCAGATTGCTGGAGCGGAACATAACGATGCGAAGTCCGCGCATCATCGCCTGACCACGCCGCGCCGCTGTTGAAGCGCGCGCCGTGATTTACCTTGTTTTCGAACAATTGGCCGGGACAACTGCGCCCGGTGGCGTTTTGCGAGGATTCCACAAAATGAGCCTGATTCAGAACCGCCCGCCTGTCGGGCCGCTGCACCGTCACATCTCCCTGCGCCCGGAGGCACAGACCCTGCCGGATGTCGCCAGCCTGGTGAAAACCCTGCGGCCGGAAGAACCCCTGCACTGCATCCGCCCGGCGGTGATCACCGCCGCCGCGCAGGCCTTCACCGGCGCGTTCAACGGCGACGTGCTCTATGCCGTGAAGTGCAACCCGGAACCGGCGGTACTACGCGCGCTGTGGGAGGGCGGAGTGCGTCATTTCGACTGCGCCTCCATCTCGGAGGTGACGTTGGTGCGCCGCCTGTTCCCTGGCGCTGACATCCATTTCATGCACCCGGTGAAGTCCCGCAGCGCCATCCGCGAGGCGTGGACCGTCAACGGCGTGCGCGACTTCGTGCTCGATTCCGCTGACGAGCTGCGCAAGATCCTGGACGAGACCAGCACGCCGGAAGCCGCTCATCACAGCACGCGCCCCGGGCTGTTCGTGCGCCTGGCGCTGCCCGAGACCGGCGCGGCGATTAACCTCTCCAAGAAATTCGGCGCGGATTTCGAAACCGCCGTGGCGCTGCTGCGCACCGCCCGGCCACATGCGGGCAAGCTCGGCGTGGCCTTCCATGTCGGCTCGCAATGCACCGACCCGCTGGCTTGGCGTGACGCCCTGGCGCTGGCTGGCGAGGTGATCCGCGCCGCCGGCGTGCACGTCGACGTCATCGATGTCGGCGGCGGTTTCCCAGCGGCCTACCCGGATATCGACCCGCCGCCGCTCGGCGCCTTCATGGCCGAGATCGACGCCGCGTTCGACCAGCTGAACCTGCCCGGCGTGAAACTCTGGGCCGAGCCCGGCCGCGCACTGGTTGCGGGCGGTAGCTCCGTGGTCGTGCAGGTGCAGCTGCGTAAAGGCAACATGCTCTACATCAACGATGGCGTTTATGGCGCCCTCGCCGATGCCGGCGCACTGAAATTCCGCTTCCCCACCCGGCTGCTGCGCCGGGGCGTTACCCTGGGCGCGCCAGATGCGCCGTTCGGCTTCTTCGGCCCGAGCTGCGATTCGCTGGACGTGATGCACGGCCCGTTCATCCTGCCCGATGACGTGGCCGAGGGCGACTGGATCGAGATCGGCCAGCTCGGCGCTTACGGCACCTGCCTGCGCACCGCGTTCAACGGGTTCGACCGCGCGGCGTTGGTGGAAGTCTCCGACCGGGCTATGCTGGAAACAGCCGGCTACGAACCTGCCGACGCCGTCGCCTAAAACTGTCTCTACATTTTACCCAGGAGTTTTACGACGATGCCACAGGACGTCGCTACCAAGCATGTGCTTTTTTCCGGCCGTTTGCTGATCGTCGGCTTTGGCAGTATCGGCCAGGGCGTGCTGCCCTTGCTGCTTCGGCATATCGACATGCCGAAGGAGAACATCTCCATCATCACCGCCGATGAGCGCGGCAACAAGGTTGCCGCCAAGCTCGGCGTGCGTGAGGAGATCCTGCCGCTGACGCAGGAGAACTACCGCGAGGTGCTCACCGCACGCCTCGGCGCCGGGGACTTCCTGCTCAACCTCTCGGTTGAAGTCTCCTCCGTGGCGCTGATCCAGCTCTGCCGCGAGCTTGGCGTGCTGTATCTGGACACGTGTGTCGAGCCCTGGGCCGGCGGATATACCGACCTGTCGCTCACACCCTCGCAGCGCTCCAACTACGCGCTGCGCGAAAGCGTGCTGGCGCTGCAGACGGACGACACCGCCCCCACCGCAGTGGTGGCGCATGGCGCCAACCCGGGCCTTGTCTCGCATTTCGTCAAGCAGGCGCTGCTCAACCTCGCCGCCGTTACCGGCGTGGACACCGCCATGCCGGTAGACCGCGCCGGCTGGGCCAAGCTCGCCCAGACGCTCGACGTGAAGGTGATCCACATCGCCGAGCGCGACACCCAGGTGGCGAATACCCCCAAGCAGCGCGGCGAGTTCGTCAACACCTGGTCGATCGACGGCTTCATCGGCGAGGGCTGCCAGCCCGCCGAACTCGGCTGGGGCACGCATGAGAAGGCCCTGCCGCCGGATGGCGCAACGCATGAATTCGGCTCCGGCGCGGCGATCTACCTCAACCGCCCAGGCGCCTCCACCCG
>DATIWS010000230.1:0-2595 GCA_035519275.1 Acidocella sp.
TGCTCGGCAGTACTGATGGCAGCGTGCCCTTCGCGGTGGTGTGCGATGCCAGCAACAACCCGGCCAGCCGCACGGCGCTGGGCTATGTGCAGGCGGATGTGCAGGTGCGCTACCAGGCGATCAACGAGAAGTTCATCGTGAATGTGCAGGGCGGGCAGACGGTGCAGGTGAGTGTGCAGACCGTTTCCAACGCCAACTGAGTGAGGATGCAGAAAGATGCCGTATAATACGTTCACGGTTGGCAGCGATTGCCAGCTGGTGGTGATGGGGCCGTTCGGGCGTGTGGACCTCACGCATGTTACCGGCTTCGAGGCGCAGCAGATCACGGCGACGGTGCGGGTGGACCGGCTGGATGGCGTGCAGCTTGGCGCCGAGCTGCCGAAAGGGTGGAGCGGAAGTTTCGCCCTGGACCGCGGTTCCTCGGCGGTGGATGATTTCATCGCGCGGATCGAGCAGGCTTATCTCTCTGGCCAGACCATTCAGGGCGGGACGCTGTACCAGTATGTCAACGAAACGGATGGCTCGGTCTCGACCTATCAGTTCAGCGGCGTGGTGTTCAAGCTGACTTCGGCCGGGGCGTATCGAGGTGATGCGGCAGTGACGCAGAAGCTGGATTTCTTCGCCTCCAGCCGGAAGCGCGTTTGATGGGCGAGATTGTCTCTGACCGGGGCGGGCGCCGGATTGAGCTGCGGCGCGTGGGCGTGGTGGAGCAGCTGCGGCTGTTCAAGGCGCTGGGGCCGGATTTGTCCGAGAACCGGGCGTATTTCGGGCTGGCGAAACTCGCTGCCGCGGTCGCAATGATCGACGACGTTCCGGTGCCGATCCCTGCCAGCGAGGCGGGGATCGAGGCGGTGCTGGAGCGGCTTGGCGAGGATGGGGTGGAGGCGGTGGGGGCGTATCTCACCGCCGATGCTGAAAGGGACGTGCTGGGCGAAGCGGGAAACTGAGCCGGCACCCCGGGCTGATGGATTGTCTTTATCTCGTCAGCTGCGGGGTGCCTTACGAGGTGGTGTTTGGGCTCGATGAGGCCGAGCGCATCGCCCATGTGGTGGTGTTCGGCACCATGGCGGGTTTGAGTTTCGATTGGCAGAGCCTGCGCTGGAATGAAGGCTGAGGCACATATGGCGGTGACGCGATGGGCAAGGTGAGTCTGACACTGGGCGGCGTGGCCTTCCGTGACATGGAGGTGCCGGAGGCGATCAGCTTCGGCGGGCGGCAGAGGGTGGCGGTGCAGGAGCTGCTCGGCGGTGGCCGGACGGTGCAGGCGCTGGGTGTGGATGAGGGGGTGATCACCTTTTCCGGCATATTCTCCGGCGCGGATGCCGCGGCGCGGGCGCAGCTGCTGGATGCGGCGCGGGCGGCAGGCGTGGCGCTGCCGCTGGTGTGGGACAGCTTCTACTACCTGGTGATCGTCGAGACCTTCGCGGCGGAGTACAGAAAGCAGAATCTGATTCCGTTCGAGATTGTCTGCGTCGTTGTCAATGACGTGATGGCGGCGGTGGTGGCGCCGCTGGCCTCGCTGGTGGCGTCCGACTTGGCGGCGGCGGGTGGTTTGAGTGCGCAGGCCGGGATTTCGCTGCTCGGGTTGGGGACGGGCAGTATGGCTGGCTACGCTGCGGTGCAGGGCCAGGTTGATACCGTGATGACGGGCTCGGGCGCGGCGGTGAGCAGTGCCGCCGGGGCGCTGGATGCTGCCAGTGATGCGGGTACGGGTGCCGGTATTCTGAACGGGCTGAACGCCGGGGCGGCTCAACTGGCGGCGGCGGCGAATATGCGCGGTTATGTGAACCGGGCTGCTGCGAATCAGGGGATGGCGCTGGCATGACGAACAGGATTGTAGTGGTGGCGGGCGGCAATTTATTCGCGCTGGCGGCGAAATATCTGAACGATGCGACGCAGTGGATCAGGATCGCGCAGGCGAACAATTTGTCCGACCCTGTGCTTTCGGGCGTGGCGACGCTGGTGATTCCGCCTGTGGATTCAACGGCCGGAGGCGGCATTGCCGGCTGAGGCGCCGCGTCTCCGCCTGAGCATTGGCGGCGTACCGGTGGACGGGGTTGTGGCGCTGGAGGTGGAGTCGGTTGGCTGTTTCGCGGCTGACCGATTCAGTGTGACCTGCGCGCTGGGCGGGCGGGTTGGCTATTTCACGGCGCTGGGCAAGCAGGATGTGACGATAGAGGTGGCGGCGGAGGGCGCGGGATATGTCACGCTGCTGGTTGGTCAGCTGGATAACGTGCGCGTCGATTTGGGGCGCTACGAGGCGGTGCTGGCGGGGCGGGACCTTGCGGCGCGGCTGATCGATGCTGAGATTGCCGAGACTTTTGCCAACCAGACGGCAAGCCAGATCGCGGTGACGCTGGCGGGACGGCACGGGATGACGCCGAATGTGACCGAGACATCGACACCGGTGGGGCAGTATTACGAACTGGACCACGCGCGAAGTGCGCTGGCCGTGCATGCGCGTACCGCGACAGAGTGGAGTTTGCTGACACAACTGGCGCAGGCTGAAGGGTTTGCGCTGTGGGTCAGCGGCGAGGTGCTGAATTTCGGGCCGTGGCCGGAGGCGGCGCCGGTGCTGGTGACGCCAGCGAATGT
>DATIWS010000231.1:0-10150 GCA_035519275.1 Acidocella sp.
GAATTCTTTCGCGCGCATGGTATCGGCGTGTTTTCCGCCGCCTCGGAATCACCCGGGAATGTGAGCGACCAGGGCGAGGACAGCGCATTCGGCTACGGCTTTCGCGTCGGCTATCTGGGACAGCTTACTCCGTGGCTAGCAATCGGCGCATCCTATCAGTCCAAGGCCTATGGTGCCGGGTTCGACAAGTATCGCGGATTGTACGCCGAGCAGGGCGGCTTCAATACACCGGCCACCTATGGCGCCGGCATCGATGTGAAACCCTTGGCAGGGCTCGATACCGCGCTGGATGTGCAGCGTATCGATTATCGCAGCGTCGCGTCCATCGGCGACTCGTTCCAGACCCTGCTTTCCGGCGTGCCGTTGGGGGCCAATGGCGGCCCAGGTTTTGGCTGGAAAAACACCACGACCATCAAATTCGGGGCGAACTACCATCTGACTCCCGAATGGCAGGTCCGTGGCGGTTACAGCTACACCACCCAGGCAATCCCGGCCAACCAGACCTTCTTCAACGTCCTCGCACCCGGCGTGGTGCAGAACCAGTTCACCCTGGGCGCCACCTATACCTCCCACGGTGGCGTGCTTCCCGCCGGGCTGGAGCTCAGCGCCTACGGACTCTACGCCCTGCCGCAGACCGTGCATGGGGAAAACTCCATCCCCACGGCCTTCGGCGGCGGCAATGCGAATATCAAATTGAGCGAGAAGGCGCTCGGCGTGGGAATCGGCTATACGTTCTGACATGAACGTAATTCTCGAGCCCGCCATGCTGGCGGACGCCCTCGCCGGCGGCGTGCTGATCGGCGCTGCCGCCGCCGGGCTGCTGCTGATCAACGGACGCATAGCCGGGATCAGCGGTATTCTCTCGGGCGGCACGCGGCCCGGCGGCGCGGGCTGGCAATGGGCATTCCTGGCCGGGCTGCTTGTTGCCGGGGCAGGCGCCGCCCTGGCCGGGCTGCCCGTGCCGCATGCGCTTTCCGAACAAAGCCTGCCGCTGCTGGCAGTGGCAGGGGGGCTGGTCGGATTCGGCACCAAGCTGGGCAATGGGTGCACCAGCGGCCACGGCGTATGCGGGCTGGCGCGGCTCTCTCCCCGCTCTCTGGTAGCGGTGCTGGTGTTCATGGCCGTGGCCGGGGTCACCGTCTTCATCCGGAGGCACGTTCTGTAATGCGCGCGCTCACCGCCTTTGGTTTCGGCCTGCTGTTCGGGCTTGGCCTGCTGCTCTCGGGCATGACCGACCCGGACCGGGTGAAGGCCTTCCTCAATGTCGCGGGGGCCTGGAATCCGGCCCTGGCGCTGGTGATGGGCGGGGCGATCGCCGTCGCCCTGCCCGCCTTTGCCTTTGCCCGGCGCAACAGCCATAGCCTGCTGGGCGAGGCCATCGATTTGCCCGCCAAGCGGCAAATCGACGCCCCGCTGGTCATCGGCGCCGCCATTTTCGGGCTGGGCTGGGGGCTGGCTGGCATCTGCCCCGGGCCAGCCCTCGTGCTGGCCGGGCATGCCGCCCCCGGCGCGCTGGTCTTCGTCGCGGCGCTGATCCTGGGCTCGTGGCTGGCGGAGCGGTTGCCGACGCGCTGAGGCCGCCCGGTTTACAGCGGCTTACCCTACGTATTACCCTCTGCCACGGCCAAATACGGCCGCGCCAGGACACGATCGACATGGGTATTAACGAGCAAACGCCCGGGCTGCAGCAGGCCGCCCAGAGCACGGCGACGGACCTCGCCGGAGTGGTGGCGGGGCTGCGCCTCTCGCGCGAGGTGACGCACAAGATCCGCCATCGCGGCCAGATCCGCGAGCTACCCTCGCGCGCCGCGCTGGAGAAGATCCGCGACGGGCTGCTGGCCGCGCTCTTCCCCAGCCATTACGGCTGCCCGGACCTGACGGACGAGACCATCGACTACTTCGTCGGCCACATGCTGGCGCAGTCCCTGGCCGCGCTCACCGAGCAGGTGCGGCGCGATCTGCTGTTCCTCCCGCCCGGCCATACCGAAATCCCGGCGGAGGAGCAGGCAGGGGCGATCGTGCGCGATTTCGCCGCACAGCTGCCCGCCCTGCGCGGCATGCTGGCCGAGGATCTACTCGCCGCCTACCAGGGCGACCCCGCCGCCAGCTCAATGGCCGAGGTGCTGCTGGCCTATCCGGGCATGCGCGCAATCACCCACCACCGCTTGGCCCATGTGCTGCATCAGCTTGGCGCGCCGCTGGTCGCCCGGCTGCTGGCCGGCATCTCCCAGGCTGAGACGGGCATCGACATCCACCCACAGGCGCAGATCGGCCCGCGCTTTTTCATCGACCACGGCACCGGGGTGGTCATCGGCCAGACCGCGATCATCGGCGAGAATGTGCGGCTGTATCAGCATGTCACGCTCGGGGCGAAGCGCTTCACCGAGGATGAGAACGGCATGCTGGTGAAGGGCGAGCCCCGGCACCCGATCATCGAGGACAATGTGGTGATCTATGCCGGTGCCACGGTGCTCGGCCGCATCACTGTCGGCCGGGGCTCCACCATCGGCGGCAATGTCTGGCTGACGCAAAGCGTGCCGCCGGACAGCATCATCACCCAGGCACAGAGCCGGCTTTCGAACGAGGCCTGACCGGCCCCCGGCAACGCCGGACTCAGCCCTCCGCCGGAACAATGACCGTGCGGGCGCGGTTATCCGGGTCGAAGCGCACAGGCACGGCCTGCCCAGGCCGCAGCGACAGGGCGTTGCGCCGCGTGATCGGGACGTGCAGCAGAACCTCGAAATGAGCCCCATCCCGGGGGGCAACATCCAGCCGCACCAGCGCCACGGGGTGCGTGTTGGTCCGGGTCTTCGTGTCCTGCACGCTCAGTACAATTGCCCGCCCCGGCACGCCATTGGCGAGGATCTGCCCGTCCCCCCGCCCCTTCAGGAGGCTCCGGCCGAGAAGCACCACGGCCAGGAGCAGGGCCGCGCCGGCCACCATAACCACGATCGCTTCGGTGGACATCGCTCATTTTCCTTGGATCACTCGTGAACCCGATGCGGGCGATACGCTGCGACGGACCGGCAGCGCCTGACTGCCCCGTAAACCCAAAAACTTATCAGTTCGTAATGTTTACCCGTTACCCGGAAAATTGCAATCAACCCGGAATGATCTGCGGCCGGGGCACGAAAATTTGCACGCCGCCGCGCACGGGCGTAGGCTTTCCCCGGAACAGGGCATCGGCGGCCCGAACATCCCATTGCCCTCGGCCCCCCTTGCCGGACGCCAATCAACAGCGAATTCCCGGCTTAACAAGGGAGAGAAATAGCCATGCCCGACGTCCAACCCCATGCGGGCCGGCACGGCCCGCGCGCCGCCGCGCTGATCGGCCCTTACGGCAGCGGCAAATCCACGCTCTGCGACGCCCTGCTCGAAGCCGCCGGCAGCAAGACGCGCCGCGAGGGCGAAACCCGCGCCCGCGAACCCGGCACCGACACCCGCCTGGCGCATTGCCAGTTCCTCGGCGATGGCTGGGCGCTGCTGGACTGTCCCGGTTCGCTCGAATTCCTGCACGAAACCGCCATGGCGCTGGCCATGGCCGATATCGCCGTGGTGGTGGCCGAGCCGGACCCGGCCCGCGCGCTGGCGCTGCGCCCCGCCTTGGCCCTGGTGGAGACCGCCGGCCTGCCCTGCATCGTCTTCATCAACAAGGCGGATACGATGACAACGCCGCCGCAGGAGCTGGTCGCGGCGCTGCAGGCGCAAACCCGTCTGCCGCTGGTGCCAAGGCAAATGCCGATCATGGAAGGCGGCAAGGTCATCGGCTATATCGACTTGGTTTCCGAGCACGCCTACCGCTACCGCACGCGCCTGCCCTCGGAGATCACCCGCATCCCCGCCGGCATCGCCGATGCCGAACATGCGGCGCACGACGCACTGGTAGACACGCTGGCCGACCGCGACGACGCGCTGCTTGAGCAGGTGATCTCGGGCGGCACGCCCACATCCGGCGAGCTTTTCACGCATCTGCGGCAGGATTTGGCAGCGCGCAATCTGGCGGAAGTGATGTTCGGCGCGGCGGAACTCTCGCACGGCGTACTACGGCTGTGGAAATCCCTGCGGCACGACACGCCCGAGGCCACCGCCACCGCCGCGCGCCTTGGCATCGCGCCCGAAGGCCCGCCGCTCGCCCAGGTGGGCAAGACCAGCTACGCCGGCCAGGCGGGCAAGCTCTGCTGCGCGCGTGTCTGGCGCGGGCCGCTGCGCGACGGCGCCAGCGACGGGAAATTGCGCGTCGGCGGCATTTTCACCTTCGCCGGGCCGGAAATGCAGAAAATTCCGCAGGCGGCGACGGGCGATCTCGTGGCGCTCGGCCGGCTTGAAGGCGCCACGCCGGGCACCGTGTTCGGCGAAGACGCGGCGGCCCTGCCCTTCCCCACGCCGCCGCCGCCCGTCTATGCCCTGGCCATCGCCGCCGCCGACCGCAAGGACGATGTGCGCCTCTCCGCCGCGCTGCAGAAGCTGCTGGAGGAAGACCCCGCCCTGACCCTGACCCGCGATGCGGAAACCGGCGACACGCTGCTCGCCGGCCAGGGCAAGGCGCATCTGGGCCGCGCGCTGGACCGCCTGGCCAAGGGCTGGGGCCTGGCCGTGACCACCGCCCGGCCGAAGCTGCGGCTGAAGGAGACGATCCGTCACGCCGTGCTCGAACATTCGCGGCTGAAGCGCCAGACCGGCGGGCACGGCCAATTCGCCGATGTGAAGCTGGAAGTCGCGCCGCGCAGCCGGGGCGAGGGCTTCCTGTTCAGCGACCGCATCACCGGCGGGGCGGTGCCAAAGCAGTACATCCCGGCCGTAGCCGCGGCGGCGGAGGAAGCGATGCGCAAGGGCCCGTTCGGCTACCCGGTGGTGGATGTGGCCGTGACTCTGGTGGATGGCAGCTTCCATGCGGTGGACAGTTCCGACATGGCTTTCCGCACCGCCACGCGCAACTGCATCGCGGAGGCACTGACGAAGGCCGGGCCGGTGCTGCTGGAGCCGGTCCACCACGTGACGATAAGCGCGCCGAACGTGTTCACCGCCAATGTGCAGCGCCTGCTCACCGGGCGGCGCGGACAGATCCTCGGCTATGGCGAAACACCCGGCCAACCCGGCTGGGACGATACCGAGGCTATAATGCCGGAGGCCGAGACGCACCAGATGATCCTGGAACTGCGCGCGCAGACAGCAGGGCTGGGCAGCTTCGTCCACCGCTTCGACCATCTGGCCGAAGCCGCGCCGCAACTGGCGGAGCGGATCGCGCGCGAGACGGCGGCAGCCAAACCGTGACCCGGATCGCGAGTTGGCAAATTACTGTGGAATTTCAATTGATTGCAGAGCGGCCCGTGGCGGAGGAGATGGGATTCGAACCCACGATACGCCTTGACAGCGTATAACGGTTTAGCAAACCGCCGCCTTCAGCCTCTCGGCCACCCCTCCGTGCACGGCCAGGAGCGGGCATGCGCTGCCCATCCTGCGTGGATGCATTCATAGGCGGCGACGGCGGGAAGGTAAAGCCTCCCCGCCCGGCAATCCGCAAGAAACAAACAAGTATTTGAATTTATTTGTTTTATTACGTACCAGCGGCACATTTTTGCTGCATTGCAAAACTTATCTTGCACTGCAGCATGATTCGGCGTATATAGAAGGCTGCAGGGTGAGTTTCTCCCCTGTTTCTTGGACGTTTCCTCCCTAAACTTGGCGGCGCTGCATTAGCGCCGCCTTTTTTTATTCGGCCGCGGCGCAATAGCCCGGGCCGGCCGCGCCCCAAAGCCGCACGGCCTCCGCCATCGCCCGCAGAAACCCGCTCAGCCGCTCCTGGACCAGGGCAAAGCGCGCATTGCGGGTGATTTGCCGCTCATGCATGTACAGCCCGCGCGCCACTTCCAGCTGCACCACCTGCACCCCCTCGCGCGGGCGGCCGTAATGGCGGGTGATGAAGCCGCCGGCATAAGGGTCGTTGCGGCGCACGGAAAACCCGCACTCGGTGAGCAGGGACTCGATACGCGCCGTCCAGGCCGGGGCGCAGCTGGTGCCATGGCCGTCGCCCAGCACGATGTCGGGCCGGTTGATGTTCCGCCCGGGCAGGCTCGGCATGGAGTGGCAGTCCAGCACCAGGCAATGGCCGAACTCAGCCTGAGTGTCCTCGATCAGCCCGGCCAGCGCCTCGTGGAACGGCTGCCAGCAAGTCTGCACCCGGGCCTTGGCCTCGGCGAAGTTCAGCTTCCGGGCGTAGATCGGCTCGCCAGTGCCAACGATGCGCGCAATCGTCCCCAGCCCCGCCGCCACGCGCGGGCTGGAACGGTTCACGTAATCCGGCAGCTCGTCGGCGAACATGCCCGGGTCCAGCTCCCAGGGCTCGCGGTTGGCATCGCACCAGGCACGGGGGAACTCGGCCACCAGCATCGGCAGCCCCAGCGCGGGCGCCGCGCTGAACAGCTCTTCCACGAAACTGTCCTCGGAACGGCGGATCGCCTGCGCGTCCAACCGCGCCTGGGCGAGGAATTCCGCGCGATAATGCCGGCCCGAATGCGGCGAAGTGAGCACCAGAGCGGCGCTCTGGCGTTCGGGCCGCAGCACGGTGAAGGGCGATAAATCTTTCATGGCGCAGCTGCATTCAAACAGCACGGGGCGCCAGGAGCAAGCAAATTACCCGCAATCATTCACCCGCGCCGAGCAGGGCACGGCGCAGCCGCTGGGTCATCTCCCGCACACGGTGCGGCGCCAGCCCAATGACGAGCAGCATGAACACCCCGCCCGCCACAGCCCCGCCCAAGCCAAGCTGGCCCAACAGCGGCAAACCCGGCTCGATCATCAGCGCCGCCCAAGCGGCAAGCCTCGCCGCCACCAGCGCAGCGCAGGGCAAAATCAGTAGCCGCAGGATCGGCCCGGCCGGGCGCTCCAGCCCCTGGCGCATGGCGAGCACGAACAGCCCCACCCCCAGCACCCCGCGCGCCGCCAGCGCCCAGGCCAGCGCCAGCAAACCGTAAGGTGCCGCAAACCACACTGCTGCGGCGATGGTGACGGCATTGGCCCAGGCATAGCGCGAGACCAGCCTCGTGCGCCCGGCGGTGGTGAGCAGCGGGTTGACCACGCTGTACAGCGCCGCCGCCGGGGCCATGAGGGTGAGGACCGCGAACACCGGCACCGCCGCCTCCCAGCGCGGCCCGAACATCAGCAGCACGATCGGCCTGGCCGCAGCCCCGCACACGGCGCTGACGAAGAAGATCACCATGGAAAGCAGGTCGAGCATCTGCCTCGTCGTCTCGAAGCGCCGGGCGGTATCGTGCCGCACCGCCACGAGCACCGGCATGAACACGTTGCGCGCCGGCATGAAGGCGATCTCCTGCAGCACCTCGAACAGCCGCTGGGCGATGCGGAACTCGCCCAGCGCCGCCACCGGCATGCGCAGTCCCGCCAGCATCACGTAGCCGGTGACGGCGAAGTAATCGACCAGCGCCGCCTGCATCAGGGGGAAGGAAAAGCGGAAGCCCTCGCGCAGCACCGGCAGCGGCGGCGGGCGCGGCGGCACCCAGCCGGCGGCAATGGACGCGGCAACGGCATAGAACACCACGCCCACCGTGCGCTGGGCGATGAGTGCTGCCACGCCATGGCCGGTGAACGCACAGGGCAGCGCCACCAGCCCACCGGTAATGGTGCTCCCCAGCGAGATCAGCCCCACCACCTTGAAGCGGAATTGTGAGGCGAGCCGCGCCGAGGGCACAATGAGAAACGCCGTCAGCACCACGTTCAGCGCCATCGCCCGCAGCGCCAAGGCGAGCGCAGGTTGGCCGTAGAGCGCGGCGAAGACCGGAGCGGCGGCGAACAAGGCGGCCATGAACAGCAGCGAGGCGATGAGCTGGCTCCAGAACGCGGCGGCCTCCACGTTGCGGTCGCCGGGGCTGGCCTGCACCTGCTCCCCCGCGCCGCTATTGGCGACGAGCCGGGCAAGATCGGAAATGGCGGAGGCGATGGCGATGAGCCCGACCACCGAGGCCGGAATCACGCGCAGCAACAGGCCGAGGATGATGAAGCCGAAGCTGCGCTCCGCCAGCACCGTGGCGAAGTTCCACGCCGCCCCGCGCGCCGCTCCTCGTGCCAGATTCACACGGCCACCTCAGCCTGCCAACCGCAGCGCGGCCAGCGCGGCAAGCAGGGCCGGCGGCATCACCACCGCGCCGAGGCGCAGGAACCGCCAAGCGGAAACACTGAGGCCGTTGCGGCGCAGCGCGTTGAGCCAGAGCAGCGTGGCGAGAGAACCGGTAATGGAAAGATTCGGCCCGAGATCCACACCGATCAGCGCCGCGCCGGTCACGCCCTGCCCCGCGTGCCCCAGCGCATGCCCAGCCAGCAGCCCGGCGGGGAGGTTGTTGACGAGATTGCTCAACCCGGCGAGGCCGAGCCCCACGGTCCAGAATGCCCCGCCCGGTGCGGCTCGCAGCCAATCCCCGAGCTGCGCCGCGAGGCCGAGCCGGTCCAGCGCGCCAACCATGACGAACAATCCCGCCACAAGCGGCAGCACGCCCCAGGAGATCTCCCGTGCCAGCCGCCATACCGGCGCGCGGGTAATGACGGCCACCAGCGCGGCGGTGCCCAGCCCGCCGCAGAAGGTCGGCGAACCGAGCCGCCAGCCCAGCCCCGAGGCGGCGAGCAGCAGCACCGCCACCCCCCCCAACCCGGCCAGGGTAAGCCTGCCGCCCGGAGAGAGCGGTTCCACGGCGGCGGGCACAGCCAAGCTCTGACGCAAACCGCGCCGCTGGGTGAGCCAAAGCAACAGGAACGTCACCCCGACGGCCGCAACCGCAGCCAAGCCGAACGCCGCCAACCAGTGGCGCAGATCCGGCATGGCGGCGGCAAACACCACGAGATTCGCGGGATTGGAGATCGGCAGCACGAAGGAGGCGGCATTCGCCACGAAGGCGCAGATCAGCAAAAAAGGCAGACGGTTTTCTGCCCGCACTGTGGCAACCATGGTGGCTACGGCGGGGGTGAAGACGACGGCTGTGGCATCGTTGGAGAGAAACACCGTAACCAGCACCGCCATGGCGTAGATCAGCACGAACAGGCGCGGCGCAGAGCCATTCGCCGCCCGCGCCACCAGCCCCGCCGCCCAGGCGAACACGCCCTGGCTGGCGGCCAGCTCCGCCAGCAGCATCATGCCAATGAGAAACAGGTACACATCGCCACCCTGCCCCACCGCGCCCAACGCCGCACCGGGGGAAAGCGCACCGCACAGCATCAGCAGCACTGCCCCGGCCATGGCGGGGATCCATTCGCGCACGCCCCAGGGGCGGAACAGCACGCAGCCCAGGCTGGCCAGCACAATGGCCCAGACGGCAACCGCGCTCACCCCCGCGTCAGCCGGTAATAGACCAGCGCCAGCAGCGGCAGCACCGCCCCCAGCGCGCACAGCCCCGGCCAGCCCGCATGCACAAGCAGCGCCCCGGTGGCCGCCGAACCCGCCGCCCCGCCGATGAAGAAGATGGCGATGAACAGGCCGTTCAGCCGCGAGCGTATCTCCGCCGCCTCAGAATAGATGGCGCGCTGGCCGACGATGACGCTGGTCTGCACCCCGGCATCCAGCAGCATGGCGGAACCGGCCAGCACCAGCACGGAATGCACCGCCCCGCCCGCCCAGGCCACGCCAAAGGCGGCCGCGATGGCACAGAGCGCGCCGAAGGTTGCGGGCCTTGCATGGCCGCGGTCGGCCAGGCTGCCGGCGATGGGCGCCACCAGCGCGCCAGCCGCCCCCGCCAGCCCGAACACCGCGATGCCGCGCTGGGTGAAGCCAAAATCCCGCGCCAGGTAGAGCGGCACGCCGGTCCAGAACAGCGAGAAGGCTGCGAAGCAGGCCGACTGCACGATTGCGCGCTGGCGCAAAACCCTCACGCGCAGCGGCAGGGTGAATAGCGAGGCGAGCAGCGCCCCGTAGCTCTGCCGCACGCCTGGCATGCGCTGCGGCAAGGTCCGGCGCAGCAGCAGCGCGAGCGCTGCCATCAGCGCCGCCGAGATGAAGAACACCACCCGCCAGCCGAACGCCGCGGTGATGGCCGAGGCTGCCGGCCGGGCGAGCAGGATGCCCATCAGCAACCCGCTCATCACCGTGCCCACCACCCGCCCGCGCCGCTTCTCCGGCGCCATATGCACGGCGAGCGGGATGAGCATCTGC
>DATIWS010000232.1:0-4372 GCA_035519275.1 Acidocella sp.
GTGGCCGCCCCTGCCAATGGGCGCCTCGCCGCCCTCACCGCCACCCCGGGCCAAGTGGTCCGAGCCGGGCAGCGCCTGGGCGTGATCGTGACGGAGTAAGAGACAATGATCCCTGATTTGCTGGAAATCCCCGCCCTGCACGCAGCTTATGCGGCGAGCACAATCACGCCCCAGACGCTGATCGAGGCGCTCTACGCCCGTATCGAAGCCTATCCGGACAGGGCAGTGTTCATTTCGCTGGTGCCGAAGGAGGATGCGCTCGCCGCCGCCAGCGCGCTCGGCGACGCCTCCCTGCCCCTCTACGGCATCCCCTATGCGGTGAAGGATAATATCGACGTCGCCGGCATGCCCACCACCGCCGCCTGCCCGGACTTTGCCTATACAGCGGAGCGGGACGCCACCGTCGTCGCCAAGCTGCGCGAAGCCGGGGCCATCCTGATCGGCAAGACCAATCTCGACCAGTTCGCCACCGGACTTAACGGCACGCGCTCGCCCTATGGCGCGCCACGCTCGGTGTTCAATGCCGATTACATCTCCGGCGGCTCCTCCTCCGGCTCGGCGGTGGCCGTGGCGGCCGGGCTGTGCGCCTTCTCGCTGGGCTCCGACACGGCCGGTTCAGGGCGCGTCCCCGCCGCCTGCAACAACATCGTGGGGCTGAAGCCGAGCATCGGCCGCATCAGCGCCGCCGGAGTTGTGCCCGCCTGCAAGAGCCTGGATTGCGTGGCCGTGTTCGCCAACTCCGCCGCCGATGCCATGGCAGTGCTACGTGCCACGGAAGGCTACGACGCCGCCGATGCCTATTCCCGCAAGCCGCGCGAGGTGACACTGCCCGTGGCCCCGCGCCTCGGCGTGCTGGCTGAGAAGGACCGCGACTTCGCGGGCGACACGCAAGCCGCCGCGCTCTATGCCGCCGCCGTGGCAAAAACCGCCGAGCTGGGCTGGCAGGTCACGGAGATCGACTACGCGCCCCTGCGGGACATCGCGGCCCTACTCTATGGCGGCGCCTACGTTGCGGAGCGCTTGGCCGCCGTGAAGGATTTCTTCGTCACCCACGCCGACGCCTTCGATCCCACGGTGCGGCAGATCATCGGCGGGGCGCAGAAATTCTCCGCCGCCGATGCCTTCGCCGACATCTACAGGGTGCAGGCCCTGCGCCACGCCGCGCTGGCGGAGCTGGCGAAATGCGACGCGCTGCTGCTGCCGACCGCCCCCACCATCTTCACCGTGGCGGAGATGCTGGAGCAGCCGGTCAAGCGCAACTCCACGCTCGGCCTGTACACCAATTTCGTGAACCTGCTGGATCTGGCTGCGATCGCCCTGCCCGCCGGCTTCCGTGAGAACGGGCTGCCCTTCGGCGTCACCCTCATCGGCCCGGCCATCTCCGACGCCTCGCTCGCCGGCTACGCCTCTACCCTTCACGCCGCCATCGGCGCCGGCGCGGGGGTGAGCCGAAAGCAGCCCCAGGCCGGCTATACCGCGCCAGGGCCGGAGGAAGTGACGGTGGCCGTCGCCGGGGCGCATCTGAGCGGCATGGTGCTTAACCATGAACTGGTTAATCTCGGCGCCCGGCTGGTGAGCGCCAGCACAACGGCGCCGGACTACAAGCTCTACGCGCTAGCCACCACACCGCCCAAGCCGGGTCTCGCGCATACGCCGGGCTTCTCTGGCTCCGGCATCGCCGTTGAGGTTTGGGCGCTGACGCCGGAGAATTTCGGCCGCTTCGTCGCTGCCCTGCCCGCCCCCATGGGCATCGGCCGGGTCACTTTGGCCGACGGCTCGGTACACCCCGGCTTTTTGTGCGAAGCCTACGCGCTGGGGGAGGCTACGGACATCACCGGCTTCGGCGGCTGGCGGGCCTACCGCGCCAGCCTCAGCTAAACGCCGCCCGCAGCGCCGCCCACGGTGAGACATTCGAAGCAGCACATCGCGCAATGTGGAATACACGCACACATCGGTGGTGAGGCCGCACAGGATGAGGTGCCGCACGCCACGCACGTCCAGCACCCGCGCGAGATCGGTGGCCGTGAAGGCGGAGTAGCCGGATTTGTCGATGACCACCTCGCCCGGGCGGGGCGGAAGCTCAGGCACAATCTCCCAGCCTGGCTCGCGGCGCACCATAGCCTTGGCTGTCCGTGAAGTCGCGCTGCACATCGATAATGACGAGCGCCGTGCTCTCCGGGCGCAAACTGCCATGCAAACTGCCATCATGAGGCCAGTCATAGGGCTCGGCCCGGATAAGCAGGGTCATACCCAGGCAAGCGCCTCCGGGGCGGCGCGGTCACTCACCATGCCGGATGTGGCGTGGATGCGCTGGGTGATCTCGCGCTTGTAGTGCAGAAATTCCGGCGCCAGCCTGAGGTCCTGACTGCGCTTCGGCAGGTCGATATGCCAGACGCTGTCGACATGCCCCAGATTGGGCGCCAGGACCACCACGCGGTCTGCCAAATACACGACCTCCTCCACGTCATGCGTGACGAACAGGATGCCGCTGCGCTCGGTCTCCTTCACATGCAGGATGAGGTCGTGCATCACCCGCTCCCGCCTGCCCTTCCGCTAGGGCACGGCGCTGGCCGCGCGTCGCGCAAGCGGGTGCCTCATTCTGGGCGGAACGGAGTAGGGAATCCTGATGGAGGAAGGCAGCGCGTTCGGCTGAAATCTAGCCCGCATCGGCGCTCATTGTTACGCCTACGCCGCCCGTGTCGTCATAGACATCGAGCTTCTCTACCGTCACCGTAGCATGGCGGGCACGCGGGTCGGCAAGGCAGATCTCCAGCACGCGCTCGGCGAACGTCTCCACCAGCTTTATGTGCCCCTCCGCCGCCAGGTGCCGGATGGCTTGGGAAATGCCGTCATAACAGAGGGTGTTGCGCAGCTCGTCATGCAACGCATTATCTAGCCACGTCGCGATCTCCAGATTGACCCGGATACGCTGGCTGCCCGCCTTCTCATGCTCATGCACGCCAATGCGGGTCTGCAGCACAAGATCGCGGACGAAGATCCGGCACATCGGGTTTACCTTGCGCTGGTGCAGGCTTTTCACATTTAGGTTATGAATCGGCGGCATCAAAGGACCTCATGGAAAGCCGGTCACGGCCGGAGGCTCACCTTAGCCGACACCAACAAATAGGAACAATTGTTTCCCACAGAGACAATATCCAAGCCAGAGCGTTCCTTTCAAGAATTATTTTTGCTTGTTTGTTAATTTCTATATTGCACAGCAAAATGAATCGCCATACGGTACTAAGCATCACCACCATGACGACATTACATGGAGGAGCAGGCCCCGGCCAAAATTTTACACTCGCCACCACAGTCTCTTTTAAATCCAAACCCGTGCGGCCGGATTTTTTGAGTACGAAGAAGAACTGGCCGTCACATTTCTTGAAGGCATCGACATGACTTTTCGTGTTGCGATCATTGGTGCCGGCCCCAGCGGCCTGGCACAGCTCAGGGCGTTCGAGGCTGCGGAAAAGCAGGGAATCAAGCTTCCCGAAATCGTGTGTTTCGAAAAACAGGCCGACTGGGGCGGCATGTGGAACTACACCTGGCGCACCGGGCTGGATGAGTACGGCGAGCCGGTGCACGGCTCCATGTACCGCTACCTCTGGTCCAATGGCCCCAAGGAAGCGCTCGAATTTGCAGATTACTCCTTCGAGGAACATTTTGGCCGCCCCATTCCCTCCTATCCCCCACGCGAAGTCCTGTGGGATTACATCGTCGGCCGCGTGAAGAAAGGTAATCTGCGCCGCTTCATCCGCTTCCGCTCGCCGGTGCGCGATGTCATCTATGACGACGCGACGGGCAAGTTCACCGTCACGGTACGCGACCTGGCGAACGACCATGTGTATTCCGAAGAGTTCGACTACGTCGTGGTGGCGTCTGGACATTTCTCGACACCGAACGTGCCGGAGTTCCCCGGCCTCGACAAATTCCCCGGCCGCGTGCTGCACGCGCATGACTTCCGCGACGCCGCGGAGTTCGCCGGCAAGAGCGTGCTGTGCATCGGCAGCTCGTATTCGTCCGAGGATATCGGCACGCAATGCTACAAATACGGCGCCAAGGAAATCACCTTCTCCTACCGCACCGCGCCGATGGGCTTCGCCTTCCCCGAGGCGTTCTCCGAAGCACCGCTGCTACTGAAGGTTGAAGGCAAGACTGCGCACTTCAAGGACGGCACCAGCAAGGAGGTGGATGCCATCATCATCTGCACCGGCTATCAGCATCACTTCCCCTTCCTGCCGGACGAACTGCGCCTGAAGACCAACAACCGCCTGTGGCCGCTGGGCCTGTACAAGGGCGTGGTGTGGGAGAAGAACCCGAAGCTGCTGTACCTCGGCATGCAGGACCAGTACTATACCTTCAACATGTTCGA
>DATIWS010000233.1:0-4492 GCA_035519275.1 Acidocella sp.
GACGAAGATGTCGCCTTCCGGTGCGGCTTCTTCCATGGTGGTGACCTCGTAGCCTTCCATGGCGGCCTGCAGTGCGCAGATCGGGTCGATCTCGGTGACCTTCACGCGGCAGCCGGCATTGCGCAGGCTGGCGGCGGAGCCCTTGCCCACATCGCCGAAGCCGTTCACCACGGCCACCTTGCCGGACATCATCACGTCCGTGCCGCGGCGGATGCCATCCACCAGGCTCTCGCGGCAGCCATACAGGTTGTCGAACTTGGACTTGGTGACGGAATCGTTGACGTTGATGGCGGGGACCAGCAACTCGCCCGCCTTCGCCATCTCCCACAGACGGTGCACGCCCGTGGTCGTCTCCTCGGAGATGCCGCGGATGTTCGCCAGCATCGCCGGGTACTTGTCATGCATCAGCTTGGTGACGTCGCCGCCGTCGTCCAGGATCATGTTCGGTTCCCAGCCATCGGGACCGCGCACGGTCTGCTCGATGCACCACCAGAACTCCTCTTCGTTCATGCCCTTCCAGGCGAACACCGGCACGCCGGTGGCGGCGATGGCGGCGGCGGCCTGGTCCTGCGTGGAGAAGATGTTGCAGGAGGACCAGCGCACCGTGGCGCCGAGGGCGGTCAGCGTCTCAATCAGCACGGCGGTCTGGATCGTCATGTGCAGGCAGCCGACGATGCGGGCACCCTTCAGCGGCTTGCTGGCGCCGAATTCCGCGCGCAGCGCCATCAGGCCCGGCATTTCGTCCTGGGCCATCTCGATCTCCTTGCGGCCCCATTCGGCCAGCGAGATGTCCTTGACCTTGTAATCCAGCAGCGCGGCATCCGGCATCGTGCAATCCTCTCAGAACAAAATTCTGCGCCGACCATTATTCCCTTGCGCCCGCGCTGCCAACAGCGGGGCGGGGCTCAGGGGGCGCCGGAGGCGCCGTAAACCGGCGCGGTCAGGGTCAGGAGGCTGCCGTCCCGGAACTCAAGCGTGACCGGAATCTCGCTGCCGACGTGCATCTTCGGGTCCATGCACATCAGGTGGTACCCGCCCTCGGACAGGGCCGCGCTACCATGGGCAGGCACCTGGATGCTGGAAACGCCCATCATCATCGAGGTTCCCCCGGCATCCATGCTCTCATGCAGCATCAGCATGGAGCAGGCGGGCGAGCGGGCCCCGGTCAGCATGGCCGGGGTGTCGCTGCCATTGGTCAGGGTCAGATACACGCCAGCGGGGAGGTTGGGGAGCAGGTAGCGCACCCAGGGGTTTTGCACCGTGATGCCCGTGGGTGGTCCCGCCTGGGCAAGCGTCGGCAGCGCCGCCAGAATCCCCAGCCAGAACGCCAATCCTGTTTTCTGCATGTTCACCCCCTGAGGCTGGTTTAGGACAAACAATCCGGCGGCGGGAGGTGGTTTGTCATCCACGCGGAGATTGCCTTCAACAGGCCGGGCGCGCAAAACACCGGGCCATGGAATACCCCCGCTACGCCGATGCCGCCCGCGCCACCCGCCGGATGTTCATTCGTGACCTCGTGCTCACGGCCAGTATTGGCGTGCACCCGCATGAGCACGAAGCCCGCCAGCGCATCCGCATCAATCTCGACCTCAGCGTGCTGGACGATGGCGCGCAGAATCTTTCCCGCCCGGCTGTCGGGGCGGACGACTTGGCCCGCGTGGTGGACTACGAGGCCATCGTGAACGATGTCCGCGCCGTGGTCGCGGCTGGGCACGTACAGCTGGTTGAAACCTTGGCCGAGCGCCTGGCCGAGATCTGCCTTGCCGACGACCGTGTCCGGCTGGCCCGGGTATGTGTGGAAAAACTCGATGTGTTCGCTGACGCGGCGGCGGCCGGTGTGGAAATCGAGCGACGCAACACTTAAGTTTTCCACTCCCTGGATTTGCGTAGAGTCAAGGGGGTTTTGTTCCGGTGTCGGGGTGTTTTGGTGGCGCGGTTTCGAAAAAATATTCAAACAAATTTAGCGTGTTAACGGCAGGCAACGAGATTTCAAAACAATTACTGTAACGTAACAAAAAAGATTGGGTTGTCCCGGCTTTGTTTATAGTGTCCACATGGTTATCCACAGGGTTATCACAATGAGTGTGGATAATCGGCCGACGGTTGGAGTCGGGGTCATCGAGGTTGTGTTGCGGACCATGCCGAGCAATCCTGGCGTGTACAGGATGCTCGATGCCAAGGGTGAGGCGTTGTATGTGGGCAAGGCGCGCAACCTGAAGAAACGGGTGGTTGCCTATACCCAGCTTGCCCGGCTACCCGAGCGTCTGCGCCGGATGGTGGCGGATACGGTGTCGATGGAAATCGTCACTACCCATACCGAGGCCGAGGCGCTGCTGCTCGAAGCTAATCTCATCAAAAAGTTACAGCCTCGTTACAACATCCTGCTGCGGGATGATAAGTCTTACCCGTGGTTGATGCTGACCGAGGACCACCCTTTCCCGCAACTCGCCAAGCATCGCGGGGCGCAGACGCGCAAGGGCAGCTACTGGGGGCCGTTTGCCTCGGCCTGGTCGGTCAATCAGACCGTGCAGGCATTGCAGCGCGTGTTCTTGCTTCGGACCTGCGCGGATACCGTGTTCGCCAACCGGACCCGCCCTTGTCTGTTGTTTCAGATCAAACGGTGTAGTGCACCATGCGTCGGGCGGGTGTCCGAGGCGGAGTACAAGACGCTTGTTGACCAGGCAAAGACTTTCCTCTCCGGAAAAACAAGTGCGGTGCAGAAGGATCTGGCCACCGCCATGCAGGAGGCGGCGGAGCAGTTGGAGTTCGAGCGCGCGGCCGCCATACGCGACCGCATCCGCGGACTGACGCATGTCCAGGGCACGGACGTGATCAATCCGGCCAGCCTGGGCGAGGCGGATGTCATCGCCCTGCACCAGGAGGCCGGACAGAGCTGCGTGCAGGTGTTTTTCATCCGTGGCGGGCGCAATAATGGCAATCGCAGCTTCTTCCCGGTCAATGCCAAGGGTGACGAGCCGGGGGCAGTGCTGGCCGCCTTCATCGCGCAATTCTATGACGACAAACCGCCGCCGCCGCAGATTCTGCTGAATTACGCGCCGGATGATCTGGACCTGCTGGCGGAGGCGCTGTCGCTAAGGGCTGGGCGGAAAGTGTCCCTCCTCGTGCCGCAACGGGGCGAGAAGCACGACGTGGTGCTGCACGCCGCCACCAATGCGCGCGAGGCGCTGGAGCGGAAGCTGGCCGAGACCGCCGGGCAGGGCAAGCTGCTCGCCGCCGTGGCGGAGTTGTTCGGCCTGCCCGAGACGCCGAAGCGGATCGAGACCTACGATAACTCGCACATCATGGGCACCAACGCCTACGGTGTGATGGTGGTGGCCGGCCCCGAGGGGTTCAACAAATCCGCCTACCGCAAATTCGGCATCAAGAGCGCCATCACCCCGGGCGATGATTTTGGCATGATGCGAGAGGTGCTGACCCGCCGCTTTGGCCGGGCCTTGGCCGAGGACCCGGACAGGGAGTCGGAGTCCTGGCCGGATCTGGTGCTGATCGACGGTGGCGCTGGGCAGCTTTCCGCGGCGAAGACAGTGATGGCGGAGCTGGGGTTGGAGGATGTTCGGCTGGTCGGCATCGCCAAGGGGCCGGACCGCGATGCCGGGCGCGAATGGTTCTATACGGAAGGCCGCGAACCCTTCCAACTGCCGCCGCGTGACCCGGTGTTGTACTTCCTCCAGCGCTTGCGCGACGAGGCGCATCGCTTTGCCATCTCCACGCACCGCAATGCGCGCAGCAAGAAGATCACCACCTCGGAGCTGGACGAAATCCCTGGCATAGGTGCTGCGCGCAAGAAGGCGCTGCTCATGCATTTCGGCTCGGCGCGCGAGGTGAAAGGGGCAGGGTTGAAAGACCTGGAAGCGGTGGATGGCATCAACCGCGCCACGGCCCGTGCGGTGTATGCCTTCTTCCATCCCGGCGTGCGGATGGATGGTGATTGATCTTAATTTGCCGTAATGCCGCCATGGTTCAACGCCTAAATGAGTGCAGCACGCATGGAGACTTTGTCGATGAGCCGGGATGTTTGGGCCGAACTTGATGCGCGGGCGCAGGCAGCGCCGCAGATTGCCGCATTGTTTGCCGCGGACCCGCATCGATTCGATAAGCTTTCCGCCCGTTTTGGCGAGATGCTGTTGGATTTTTCCAAGACGAGCCTGACGGAGGAGAGTCTTGGTTTGCTGCTGCGGCTCGCGGTGGAGGCTGGGGTCGAAGCCAGGCGCGATGCGATGTTCGCCGGTGAGAAGATCAACGTCACCGAAAACCGCGCCGCGCAGCATACCGCCCTGCGCGCGCCGCGCACCGCCAGCGTGCTGGTCGATGGCCAGGACGTGATTCCCGCCGTGCATGGCATGCTGGACCGGCTCTTCGCCTTCGCCGAGGCCGTACGCCACGGCACCCTTGCCGGCGCCACCGGTCTGCCTTTCACGGACGTGGTCAATATCGGCATCGGCGGGTCGGATCTCGGCCCCGCCATGGTCAC
>DATIWS010000234.1:0-10578 GCA_035519275.1 Acidocella sp.
CCTCCGGAATCTCCCACACCGCCGCGCAGCCATCCAACCCCTGGAATTCCTCCCACCGCGCGCCGCGCAGCTCGCCGGGGCGCACCGCAGTGAGCGCCAGCAGGCGCAGGCCCAGCCGCGTCACCGGGTGGGCCGGTATGGCCTCCGCCGCGCGCAGCATCTCGCGCAAAGGCTCCAGTTGGGTGATGGCAGGTTGGCGTCCTTTCTTCATAGGGGCCAGCGCGCCGCGGGCCAGGTGGGCCGGATCATTCTTGGCCAGCCCCAGCGCCACGGCATGGACAAACACGGCCGAGATGCGTTGGCGCACCCGTCGCGCGGTTTCCGGCGCTCCTGCGTCCTCGATGCCGCGCAGCACGTTCACCACATGAGGCGTCTCGATCTCCGCCACCGGCAGCGCGCCGATCGTGGGGAAGGCGTATTTTTTCAGGCTTTCGAGCACATCGCCGGTATGGCGCTCGGTCCAGTTCGGCGCTTGCTTGGCGTGCCATACCTTAGCCACCGCCTCGAACGTGTTCTCCGCCGCTACCTGCCCCGCCGCGCGGGCAAGCTTCCGCTCGAGGGAAGGATCGCGCCCGGCGCGCAGCAGCGCCTTGGCATCCTCGCGCTTCTCACGCGCCTCGGCCAGCCCCACGGCCGGGTATGGGCCCAGGGCCAGCAGCTTCTCTTTGCCCTGGAACTCGTACCGAAGCCGCCATATCTTGCCGCCGGCGGGCGTCACCCATAGGAACAGACCGCCCGCATCCGTGAGGCGATACGGCTTCTCCGCAGGCTTCGCCGTCCGTGCCTTCGCATCTGTCAGCATCCAGCCACCTCGCAATGTACCCGGGCCTGGTAAAATCGATACCCGGAGTTATACCCGGCTTTTCATGCGATTGATGGCGAGTAATGTACAGTACCAGCGACATAAAAACCAATGAAACGCTGATTTTTCAAGGGGATTTAGGAGGCTTTGGGAGTCATGGAAAGCGCCGGGTGGCGGAGAGGGTGGGATTCGAACCCACGGTAGGCTTGCACCCACAACAGTTTTCGAGACTGCCCCAATCGGCCACTCTGGCACCTCTCCGGGGGTCGCTGCGGGGGGGCTTATAAGCGGCGGACGCATGCGGAGCAACAGCCCCGCAGCTTTTCTGGCCGGCCAGTGTCACGAATCCGCATTGACACCAGCCCCAGCCCGGCTATAACGCGCCACTCCCGCGGCTGGGTTTTCTTGGCCGCGTCCTTACGTTTTGTCGATACAGGATTTTTTGTACCATGTTCGCAGTCATCCGCACCGGCGGCAAACAATACCGTGTCACGCCCGACGCGGTGCTGAAGGTTGAGAAGCTGGAGGCGGAAGCCGGCAGCACGGTCACCTTTACCGACGTTCTGGCCGTTGGCGGCGAGGGCTCCCTGAAGCTCGGCGCCCCCGTGGTCGCCGGCGCCACCGTCACCGCCACCGTCATCGCCCAGGACCGCCTGGACAAAGTCATCATCTTCAAGAAGCGCCGCCGGCAGAACAGCCGCCGCAAGAACGGCCATCGCCAGCATGTGACCGTGCTGCGCGTGTCCTCCATCAACGCGGCGTAAGGAGCACTGAAACATGGCACATAAGAAAGCAGGCGGCTCGTCCCGCAACGGTCGCGATACCGCTGGCCGGCGTCTTGGCGTCAAGAAGTCGGGCGGCCAGGCTGTCGTCGCCGGCAACATCATCATCCGCCAGCGCGGCACCAAGGTTAAGCCGGGTGCGAACGTGGGCGTCGGCCGTGACCACACCCTCTTCGCCCTGACCGACGGCACCGTGCTGTTCGAGCGCAAGTCCGATGACCGGGTGCATGTCTCGGTCTCCCCGGTCAAGCTGGCCGCTGAATAATCTGCACGGATATCTCCGCAGCAAGGCCGGCCTAAAGCCGGCCTTTTCTGTTGGAGCAGACTCATGAAATTCCTAGACCAGGCTAAAATCTTCATCAAATCCGGCGATGGCGGCGACGGCGTCACCGCTTTCCGGCGCGAAAAATACGTCGAATTCGGCGGCCCTGACGGCGGCGATGGCGGCCGCGGCGGCGATATCGTGTTCGAATCCGTTGAGAACCTGAACACGCTCATCGACTTCCGCTACACCCAGCACTTCAGGGCGAAGAAGGGCGGCAACGGCGCGGGCTCGGACCGCACGGGCGCCGCAGCGTCCCCGCTGGTCATCAAGGTGCCGGTTGGCACCCAGATTTTCGACGATGACCGCGAGACCATGCTGGCGGATCTCGACAAGCCGGGCATGCGCCTCGTGTTTCTCAAGGGCGGCGATGGCGGCTTCGGCAATGCCCGCTTCAAAACCTCAACCAACCGCGCCCCGCGCCGGGCGGACAAAGGCTGGCCGGGCGAGGAGCGCTGGTGCTGGCTGCGCCTGAAGCTCATCGCCGATGCCGGGCTGGTCGGCCTGCCGAATGCTGGCAAGTCCACCTTCCTTAAGGCCGTCTCCGGCGCCAACCCGAAGATCGCCGACTATCCCTTCACCACGCTGCACCCGCAGCTGGGCGTGGTCCGGCTGTCCATGACGGAGGAATTCGTCCTCGCCGACATCCCCGGCCTGATCGAGGGCGCGCATGAAGGCACGGGCCTGGGCGACCGCTTCCTCGGCCATGTGGAACGCTGCGCCGTGCTGCTGCACCTCATCGACGGCGCCGCCGGCCAGGTGGTCGATGCCTGGCGCACCATCCGCCATGAGCTGGAAGCCTATGGCGGCGGCCTTGCGGAAAAGCCCGAGATCATCGTGCTGAACAAGACTGACGCGATGACCCAGCGCGAGTTCTCCTCCCGCCGGGCGGCCCTGGCCAAGGCCTCGGGCGCGGTGGTGATGGGCATTTGCGCCGTCACTGGCGAGGGCGTGCCGCAGGTGCTGCGCACATTGCAGAACGTCATCAACGAGGCGCGGAAGAAATGATCCCCTCGCTGGCCACCGCCAAGCGCATCGTCATCAAGATCGGCTCCGCGCTGATCGTGGACCCCGCCACCGCCGCCCCGCGCACGGAGTGGCTGCGCGGCGTGGTCGAGGACATCGCGGCGCTGGCCAGCCGGGGGGCTGAAATCATCGTCGTCTCCTCGGGTTCCATCGCGCTGGCCCGCCGCCAGCTCGGGCTGAACGGCGCCAAGCTGCGGCTGGATGAGAAGCAGGCCGCCGCCGCCGTGGGGCAGATCCGCCTGGCTCAGGCCTGGGCGGAAACGCTGTCGGAGCAATCCCTCATCGCCGCGCAGCTGCTCATCACGCTGGACGACACCGAGGACCGGCGCCGCTACCTCAACGCCCGCGCCACGCTCTCCACCCTGCTCTCGCTCGGCTGCATCCCGGTCATCAACGAGAACGATTCGGTGGCCACAGCGGAAATCCGCTATGGCGACAACGACCGCCTGGCCGCCCGCGTGGCCGAGATGATGCAGGCTGATGTACTGCTCCTGCTCTCGGATATCGACGGCCTCTACACCGCCGACCCGCGCAAGGACCCGGAGGCCTCGCATATCCCCGTGGTCCCGGTCATCACACCGGAAATCGACGCCATGGGCGGCGAGCCCCCGCCCGGCTATTCCTCGGGCGGCATGAAGACCAAGCTCATCGCCGCGCGCATCTCCACGCAGGCGGGCTGCGCCATGGCCATCGCGCTCGGCGACCGGCCGAATCCCATCACCGCCATCTCCAAGGGTGGCAAATGCACCTGGTTCCTCCCCGCGCCGGAAGGCCGCTCGGCCCGCAAAAGGTGGATCGCCGGGCATCTGGCGCCGCAGGGCACGCTCACCATCGATTCCGGCGCCGCCAAGGCGCTTGAGAACGGCTCCTCCCTGCTCCCCGCGGGCATCAAGGCTGTCACCGGCAGTTTCGAGCGTGGTGACCCCGTAGAGGTGCTGACCGAGGATGGCACGCATATCGCCCGTGGGCTCGCCGCCTATTCCAGCGCCGATGCCGCAGTCATTGCCGGCCGCCGCTCCGAGGATTTCGAGGCGCTGCTGGGTTTCCGCGGCCGCGATGAAATGATCCACCGCGACGATCTGGTGCTGTTTTAAGAGTCTGTTTGCTGTTCCTCTTGGCTAAGCCTGTCTGTTACCGCCAACAGCAAAGACAATCCTCCGAACGTCACCACGATCACCACCTGCCAGAGCAGATCACGGTCGTTCTCCGTGCTGATCTCCAGGAAGCTGCGCAGCAGATGCACGGCCGCGATAACGGTGACGGAGGCCAGAGTTTTCAGCTTCAGCGCGGAGAAATTGACGGCGATCACCCCTTTCGGCCACGTGTCATGCTCGACGTGCTTGATGCTGCGGACAAAATTCTCGTAGCCCGAGAGGGTCACGAGCACGATCAGATTGGCGACCAGCGACAGGTCGATGAGCGAGAGGGTGAGAATGATCAGTTGCTGCTCGCTATAGCTGGGCAAATCGGGGATGGCGTGCACAAGCTCCCCGATGAAATAGGTCACCAGAATAGCCAGCAGGACGAGCATGGCGACGTAGATGGGGACGATCAGCCAGCGTCCGCCGAAGAGAATGATCTCAACAATACGGGCTAGGTTCATGCCCAGACCCTAAATCAATACGCCTCCGGATGGAATCGCCTTCTTCCATCCCAAGGCGTGAAATTGATTGCTAAATCAGACGCGGTTACACGTTGAAGCGGAACAGCAGCACGTCGCCGTCTTTCACGACGTACTCCTTGCCTTCGATGCGCAACTTGCCCGCCTCGCGCGCGCCGGACTCGCCCTTGAAGGCGATGTAGTCCTCATAGGCGACTGTCTCGGCGGCGATGAAGCCGCGCTCGAAATCGCCATGGATGACGCCCGCAGCACCCGGCGCCTTGGTGCCCTTGATGATGGTCCAGGCGCGGGTCTCCTTCGGCCCCACGGTGAAGTAGGTGATCAGCCCGAGCAGCGCGTACCCGGCGCGAATGACGCGATCGAGCCCGCTATCCTCCAAGCCGAGATCGGCGAGGAAACCGGCGCGATCCTCCTCTGGCAGCTGGCTCACCTCGGCCTCGATGGCGGCGGAAACCACCACGTAAGCCGCACCTTGCGCCTTGGCCATCTCGGCCACGCGCGCGCTCTGCGCGTTGCCGGTGGCGGCGGATGCCTCCTCGACATTGCACACGTACAGAACTGGCTTGGCCGTGAGCAGGTTAAGACGCTTTACCGCCTCTTCCTCGTCCTTGGGGATGGCGGTGCGCGCCGGTTTGCCAGCCTCAAGTGCGGCGACAATCGGCTCCATCAGCGCCACATCGGCGGCGGCGATCTTGTCGTTCTTGGCCCGTTTCTGCAGCGCGGGCAGACGCTTGGTCAGGCTGTCGAGATCCGCCAGCATCAGCTCGGTTTCCACCGTCTCCGCATCGCGGATCGGGTCCACCGAACCCTCCACATGCGTCACGTCGGAATCCTCGAAGCAGCGCAGCACATGCACGATGGCGTCAACCTCGCGGATATTGGCGAGGAACTGGTTGCCCAGCCCTTCGCCCTTGGAGGCACCGCGCACCAGCCCGGCGATGTCCACGAATTCCAGGCTGGTCGGCACCACCTTTATGGATTTGCCGACTTCCGCGAGCTTTTCCATGCGCTTGTCCGGCACCGCCACGCGGCCGACATTCGGCTCGATGGTGCAGAACGGATAATTCGCCGCCTGCGCCGCCACCGTGGCGGTGAGCGCGTTGAACAGGGTGGACTTGCCCACATTCGGCAAACCCACGATCCCGCAATTAAATCCCATTCTTCTGCTCCGTTACCCGCGCGATGCGCGTCATGAAATCTTCCGGCTTGCCATCCGCCAGCAGCCCGGCGTTATCCGCCACGGCATCCAGGCAGGGCAGCAGCCATTGCTGGTCGGCCTTCGAGAAATCCCCCAGCACGTGCCCGGTCACGCGGGCCTTGTCGCCAGGGTGGCCGATGCCTAAGCGCACGCGCCAGTACTCCGGCGTGCCCAAATGCCTGTCCATGCTGCGCAGGCCATTATGCCCGGCATTGCCGCCGCCCTTCTTCACCCGGATCTTTCCGGGCTCCAGGTCCAGCTCGTCATGGAACACGGTGATGCCGGCCGGCTCCACCTTATAAAAGGAAGCTGCCTCATGCACCGACTCCCCCGAGAGGTTCATGTAGGTCATCGGCTTGAGCAGCAATATTCTGTGGGTGCCGATCCGCCCTTCGGCGGTCTGCCCCTTAAAACGCGACCGCCACGGGCCGAACCCGTGGCGGAGCGCGATCGTATCGGCAGCCATAAAGCCGATATTGTGGCGTTGCCGCGCCATACCCGGTTCCGGGTTTCCAAGGCCAACCCAAAGCAGCATGGCGCGGCAGGTACTGCGTTATTTCTTCTTCGCGGCGCCCTTGCCACCCTTCGCGGCGGCAGCGGCGGCGGCGGCAGCGGCCTCGGCGGCCAGCTGCTCGGCGGAGACGGTCGGCGGCGCCACGGTGGCGACGACGAAGTCACGGCCGATGATCACCGGCTGGCAGTGCTCGGCGCCCATGAGGTCATGCCAACGGATGTTGTCGTTGATGTCCAGGGAGCCGAGATCCGCCTCGAACTTCTCGGGGATGTGGTCGGGGTCGACCTCAACCTCGACCTTGTGGCGCACGATGTTCAGCATGCCGCCACGCTTCAGGCCCGGGCAGGTGGCTTCGTTCAGGAAGCTCACGGCCACGGCCACGCGCACGCGCTCACCGGCGGCGAGGCGCTGGAAGTCCACATGCTCCGGCTGGTCGGTAACCGGGTGGAACTGCACGTCGCGCATCAGCGCGCGGCTCTTCTGCCCGTCCACGGAAATTTCATACAGGCGCGAGCGCCAGCCGCCGCGCTTCAGCTCACGCAGCACAAAACGCGGATCCAGCGCGATCAGCGACGGCTCCTGCTTCGCACCATAAATAACGGCGGGCACCTTGCCCTCACGCCTCGTCGCCCGCGCCACCCCCTTGCCGGCACGCGGACGCGCAAAGGCCTCGATAGCTTCAAAATTGGCCATGTTACGCTCCTACAAACAACAAAAGCCGGCCTCCAGGGGTGCCGGCGGGCGGGGTTTAGCCGCTTTCCCGGTACTTTTCAACAAGCGCGCCGCCGCTTGGAGCGTTCATCAATTAGATGAACGCTCCAGCCTATATATTTGGCGATCAATTTCACGCGTTTGGCTGAAATCTGATGATTCCAGCCAAACGCATATTGATCTAAGCTTCCGCCTCATGAAAATAGCGCTCTACCAGGGCCCCGGCCATATCAACAACGTCGCCGCATCCTTCGCCCTCATGGATGCCAAGGCCCGGGAGGCCAAAGCGCAGGGGGCGGAGTTGCTGCTCCTGCCCGAGATGTTCCTCTCCGGCTACAATATCGGCCCCGAGAAGGCGAAGGCCCAGGCTGTCACGGCGGAGGGCCTCGCCCCGGCGTGCCAGATCGCCAAGACCCACAATATCGCCCTGGCCTTCGGCTATCCGGAGAAAGTGGGCGAGGAGGTGGCTAATTCCGCCGTGCTCGTCGGGCCGGGTGGCGGGATCCTGCTCAACTACCGCAAAACCCATCTGTTCGGGGATCTGGACCGCGCCATGTTCAAGGCGGTCGGCGCAGAATTCCCGGTGGCCGAGCTGAACGGACTGAAGATCGGCCTGCTGATCTGCTACGATATCGAGTTCCCCGAACCCGCCCGCCGCCTGACGCTGGCCGGGGCGGATATCCTGCTCATCCCCACGGCGCAGATGCAGCCCTACGAGCATGTGGCCCGCCACGTGCTGCCCGCTCGCGCCTATGAGAACCAGCTCTACACCGCCTATGCCAACCACTCCGGCGATGATGACGGCCTCTCTTATGTTGGCCTCTCCAGCATTTGCGGCCCGAATGGCGTGGTGCTGGCCATGGCCGGGCTGGGCGAGGAAATGCTGTTCGCCGAGGTGGATCCCGCGCATCTCGCCGCCGTGCGCGCCGCCGATCCATTCTTCAAGGATCGCCGCCCGGAGCTGTACGGTTCATTGGCGGAATCGAAATAAATTAACAATTGCACCATGGCGCTCGCCCGTCCCATACTGGGGCGAAAAGGGGAACAACCATGAATGTCAGACAGATCCTGCGCGATAAGCCGTCCGGCTTCATTTCAGTCCCGCCGGAGGCCCGCATCACCACCGTGCTCTCCATCCTGGCGGAGCGCTGCATCGGCGCCGTGCTGGTGGTCGATAGCGGCCACCTCGTCGGCGTGCTGAGCGAGCGCGACATCGTCCGCAGCCTTGCCGAGCACGCCCAGGAAACCCTGGACATGACCGCGGCGGCGCTGATGACCCCCAACCCCACCACGGGCACGCCGGAAACCACCGTGGAAGAGGCGATGGAGGTGATGACCAACGGCCATTTCCGCCATGTGCCGATCATGGAGAACGGCGCCCTCATCGGCTTGGTGAGCATTGGCGACGTGGTGAAAGCCCGCATCGACCAGAGCCAGCTTGAAGTGGACTCGCTGCGTACCTATGTGACGGGCAGCGTCTAGCCCCGCCCACGCGCGGCCGAGCGGGATGCAGGCAAGCGGCGGCGGCATCCCGCCACGCTCAACCCAGACTTTTGATGTAGGTCATTGACTGCAGGGGCCTGCGCGCTTTTGTTGGGGGCATTCCAGCGACTTACCGGTTCAGATGCACAAATTTCTTGCCAAATGCGATGAAGCCCTCACCGAAATCTCCGCACAGGGGCGCTACCGGCGCTTCGTGGCGCTGGAGAAGCTGGTCGAGACCTTCCCCTATTACCGCGTCACCATGGAGGGCAAAACCAGGGACATCCTGGTCTGGTCCACCAATGACTATCTGGGCATGGGCACTGATCCGGTGGTCATCGAAGCTGCCATCGACGCCGCCCGCCATTACGGCGCCGGTGCCGGCGGCACGCGCAACATCGCCGGCTCCTCGCCGCTGCATGTGGCATTGGAAGAGGAGCTCGCCGACTTGCACGGCAAGGACGCGGCGCTTCTCTTCACCTCGGGTTATGTCTCCAACCAGGCCAGCCTGACCGCCATCCTCAACTCCCTGCCCGACTGGCATGTGTTCTCCGACGCGCAGAACCACAATTCCATGATCGTCGGCATCAAGGGCGCGCGCCAGGCGACGGTGCACATCTTCAAGCATAACGACATGGCGGATCTGGAGCGCCTGCTGGCCGCAGCACCTGAGGACGCGCCGAAGCTGATCGCCTTCGAGAGCGTGTACTCCATGGATGGCGACATTGCGCCGCTCAAGGAGATCTGCGACCTCGCCGACAAATACAACGCCCTCACCTACCTGGACGAGGTGCATGCCGTGGGCATGTACGGCCCGCATGGCGGCGGCGTTTCCGAGCGCGACGGCGTGGCGAACCGCATCACCATCATCGAGGGCACGCTGGCCAAGGCCTATGGCTGCCATGGCGGCTACATCACCGGCGATTTCAAGGTGCTGGACTATGTCCGCTCCTTCGCCGCCGGGTTCATCTTCACCACCGCCCTGCCCCCGCCCACCGTCGCCGCGGCGCTCGCCTCCATCCGCACGCTGAAGGCCGACAATGCCCGCCGCGCGCTGCTGTTCAACCGCGCCGAGACGCTGAAGGCCAAGTTCAAGGCCGCCGGGCTGCCGGTCATGGCCAGCACCAGCCATATCGTGCCGCTGATGATCGGCGATGCCGCGAAGGCGACGGCCGTCTCCATGCGGCTGATCCGCGAGTTCGGCATGTACGCCACGCCCATCAACTACCCCACCGTGCCGCGCGGCACCGAGCGTCTGCGCTTCACCCCGGGGCCGAAGCACACCGATGCGATGATGGACGATCTGGTGGCAGCACTCTGCCAGATCCTGCAACCGGCCGAGACCGCCTCGGCCTGATGGAGCTCGGCCTCACCGGGAAAACCGTCCTCGTCACCGGCGGCTCCAAGGGCATCGGCCTCGCCTGCGCGCAGGCCTTCCTGGCCGAGGGTGCGCGCGTTGCCATCTGCTCGCGTGCCCAGGCGAATATCGACGCCGCGCTGAAGGACCTGCCCGGCGCGATCGGCTTCACCGCCGACCTGACCGATGCCGGTGCCGCCGCTTCCATGCTGGAACAGGCGCAGGCCGCACTCGGCCCGCTGGACGTGCTGGTGAACAGCGCCGGGGCGGCGAGGCGCGTCGTGCCCGAAGACCTCACCCCCGCCCTGTGGCGCACCGCCCTGGACGCGAAATTCTTCAGCTACATCAACGTCATCGACCCCGTGGTGAAAACCATGGCCGCGCGCGGGTTTGGCGTCATCGTCAACATCATCGGAAATGGCGGCAAGGTCGCCAACCCGGTGCATATCGCGGGCGGCGCCGCCAATGCCGCACTGATGCTGGCCACGGCCGGACTCGCCGCCGCCTATGGCCGCCAGGGCGTGCGCGTCGTCGGCCTCAACCCCGGGCTTACCGCCACAGGCCGCGTCACCAGCTTTCTCGAAACCAAAGCCCAGAGCGAGGGCATCACCACCACGCAGGCACTGGAGCGCGCCGTCGCCGATATCGGCCTGGGCCGCATGGCCGACCCGGAGGACATCGCCAACATGGCGCTGTTCCTCGCCTCGGACCGCGCCAGCTATGTCAGCGGCGTCACCATCGGCATGGATGGCGTGACCACCCC
>DATIWS010000235.1:0-22343 GCA_035519275.1 Acidocella sp.
GCCCCGGCGGCGGAGACGTTCAGGCTCTCCATCCCGCCCGGCATCGCCAGGGCGCAGACCTCGTCGCAGGTCTCGCGGGTCAGGCGGCGCATGCCCTCGCCCTCGCTGCCCAGCACCAGCGCCACGCGCCTTCCGGCGAAATCCTCGCCGCGCAGGCGGCTGGGCGAGTGGCCGTCCAGCCCCACCACCCAGACATCGGCGGATTTCAGCGCGATCAGCGCCCGCGCAATGTTGACGATTCGCAGCAGCGGGATTGTCTCCAGCGCGCCGGAGGCGGCCTTCGCCAGCGCGCCGGTCTCTTCAGGGGCGTTGCGGTCCTGGGTGATGACGGCGCAGGCGCCGAAGGCCTGGGCCGTGCGCATCAGCGCGCCGACATTGCGGGGGTCGAAAATCTGGTCGAGCACAAGAAGCGGGCCGGGGCGCTTCAGCGCGTCCAGCAGGGCAGGGGCGGTGAGCTGGTCGGTGAGCAGGGCGATGCCCTGATGCACGATGCCCGAACCGGGCCGGGCGCCGAGGAGCGCGTCGATTCGGTCGCGCGGGGTGATCTCGGGCTGGATCGGCCAGGGCTGCGGGCATTCCGCCGCCAGCGCGGCCTGCGCCTCCTCGGTGATCACGAGGCGGCGGAAGCGCCGCTGCGGATTCTTCAGCGCCGCGCCCACCGCATGGGTGCCATACAGCCAAACCGCGCCGGCCGGGGTGGTGGCCGCGCCGCGCGCCGCGCCGCGCCCATGTTCGCCGCGCGGCGGGCGGGCGCCTTGCGGGCGCTCTGGCTTCTGCTCGCCGCGTCCGGCCAGGCTCAGGCGGTTGTCTCCGCCCTGTGCGGGGCGGCCGGAAAACGGGCGGTTCTGGTCGCCTTGGCGGCCGGATTTGCCGCGGGGAGGGCGGTTCTGTGTCATGGGCTTTCACTATCTCTCCCCCTTTGCGTTGACAACCGAGCCGGATTCAGAGAAATGAGCACCCCATACGGAAGGGTGCCCGAGTGGCTAAAGGGGACGGACTGTAAATCCGTTGGCGTGCGCCTACGTTGGTTCGAATCCAACCCCTTCCACCAAAACCATTCCAAAATGCTACTAGGCTCGCCGTCTGACGCGCATTTTCTGCGCTCCGGTGCTCGAAGCTGCACGCCAGCCGACTCAGCCTGGCGCACTTTGGAATGGTTTTGGCCGAACGCCTCAAATACATGGGGTTTACTCGCCCACCGGTATTGTCCTAACCATAGGCCGCCCGGCAACGGGCAGTGCTTGCGCGCGGGTGTAGCTCAACGGTAGAGTCCCAGCCTTCCAAGCTGGTTGTGCGGGTTCGATTCCCGTCACCCGCTCCATTTTGCCAGACGCAAAACGTCGGGCTAAAGGATGCAAACACTTGACAGCGGACGCGCCAGAGTGTGGAAGGCGCTTTCCGTGCTGGTACGGATAGGGGCGTAGCTCAATTGGTTAGAGCGCCGGTCTCCAAAACCGGAGGTTGAGAGTTCGAGACCCTCCGCCCCTGCCATCCCTTCCCAGCACAACATTCGCTGTTTCTCGGAGTTTGGTTTTGGCGTTCAACCTGGTGAAATTTGCGCGCGACGTGCGTGCCGAGGCGGCGAAGACCACCTGGCCCTCGCGCAAGGAGACCCTGCAGACCACGGGGCTCGTGCTTGCCATGGTGATCGTCACGGCCCTGTTTTTCTTGACCGTCGATCAGATCATCGGCGCTGTCATGCGCGCGCTGTTCGGCGTCGGAAGTTAAGGAATTTTTTTGATGGCCAAGCGCTGGTACGTTCTGCACGTCTATTCGGGTTTCGAGAAGAAAATCTCGCAACAGATCAAGGAACAGGCTGAACTCAAGGGCCTCGCCGACCATATCGGCGAGATCGTGGTGCCGACCGAGGAAGTGACCGAGGTCCGCCGCGCGCAGAAGGTGAACACCGAGCGCAAGTTCTTCCCCGGCTATGTGCTCATCCACATGGACATGACGGATGACGCCTGGCACCTGGTGAAGGATGTGCCGAAAGTCACCGGCTTCCTCGGCAACAAGAACAAGCCCTCGCCGATCACCGATGCCGAGGCCGAGCGGATCATGAAGCAGCAGCAGGAAGGCGCGGAGACGCGCCGCCCCGCCGTGATCTTCGAGGTTGGCGAGCAGGTGCGCGTGTCGGATGGCCCGTTCACCAGCTTCAACGGCGTGATCGAGGAGGTGGAGGAGGACAAGGGTCGGGTGAAGGTCATGGTCTCCATTTTCGGCCGCCCCACGCCGGTGGATCTGGAATACGCCCAGGTCGAGAAGCTCTGACGTACTTGTAATCTCCACCGCGTCCCTTACTCTCCGCAATTAAGCAAGGGGAGAGGGACAAAGTGGCTGACATGAATACCTCAAAAATGTTGCCGCGCTGGGCTTTGTCCGGCGCGGCTGTTGTTGTTGCCATAGCAGTCCTGACCTGGCTCGCTCATTATCTGCTGGTTGGCCGGTATTTTGTCAGCACCGATGACGCCTATGTCGCCGCCCATTCCAGCCTGATTGCCGCCAAGGTCGGCGGCTATGTCACCGAGGTCGCGGTCGATGATAGCCAGGCGGTCAAGCCGGGCCAGTTGCTCGTGGCCATCGACCCGCGCGACTACCAGAACGCCCTGGCGGCGGCCAAGGCGGAAGCGGCCAATGAGGAGGCGGCGCTGGTCCTGCAGCAGGCGAAAATCGCCGCGGCGAAGGCGGCGGTGCAGGGAGATGAGGCGCGCAAGGCCTTCGCCGTAACCAATCAGACCCGCTACGCCAAGCTCTCCGCCAAAGGCGCCAGCCCGGAGCAGCAGGCCGAGCAGGCCAATACCGACCTCGCCGCCACCCGCGCCCAACTCGCTGGCGACACCGCCAATCTGCAGGCCGCCATCGCCGAGGTGGAGGTGCTGAACGCCGCCCTGGTCCGTGCCAGGGCGCGGGCGGCGCAGGCGGCGCTGGACCTCACCCGCACCGAGATCCGCGCCCCTACGGCCGGCATCATCGGCAACAAGAGCGTCTCGGTCGGCGATTATCTGCAGCCGGGCACGCAGATCATGGCCGTCGTGCCGCTCGCCCAAGTCTATGTGCTGGCCAATTACAAGGAAACGCAGATCACCAGCATCGCCCCCGGCCAGAAGGTGGAGGTGCATGTCGACGGCTTCCCCAGCCTGGACGTGAAGGGGCATGTGGACAGCGTCTTCCCGGCCTCGGGGCAGACCTTCGCCCTGCTGCCCCCGGATAACGCCACCGGCAATTTCACCAAGATCGTGCAGCGTGTGCCGGTGAAGATCCTGCTCGACCTGACGCCGGAGGAAATCGGCAAGCTGCGGCCCGGCATGTCGGTGGAGCCGGAAATCGACACGCGCAGCCAGCCGTGACGGCGCCCGAGAAAGTCCCGCTGCGCAACATCGTCGCCGTGGCGGGCGGGCTGATCGGCGCGTTCATGGCGGTGCTCAACATCCAGGTGGTGAACACTTCGCTGCCCGACATCCAGGGCGGCATCGGCGCCGGGCTGGATGACGGCGGCTGGATCTCCACGGCTTACCTGATCGGCGAGATCATCGTCATCCCGCTCTCGGGCTGGCTGACCTCGGTGTTCTCGTTGCGCCGCTACCTCATCGCCAATACGGCACTGTTCCTGCTGTTTTCGGCCGCCTGCGGCCTGGTCACCACCTTCCCCGAGATGGTGGCGCTGCGCGCCCTGCAGGGGTTCGCGGGCGGCGTGCTCATCCCGCTCGGCCTGCTTTGTGTCATGACGCTGCTGCCCGAGCGGACCCGCCCCGCCGGCTTCGCCGTGTTCGCTCTCTCGGCCACCTTCGCCCCGGCCATAGGCCCCACCATTGGCGGCGCGATCACCGACCTCTACGGCTGGCGCTATATCTTCTTCCTCAACCTGGTTCCCGGGGGGCTGATGCTCAGCGCCCTCGTCTGGGGGCTGAAGCCGGCGCCGATGCAGCTGGAGAAATTCTGGCAGGGGGACTGGCTCGGCGTCATCACCATGAGCGTCGGGCTGGGCACGTTGCAGGTGGTGCTGGAGGAGGGTAACAAGGACGACTGGTTCGCCTCGCCGCTCATCCTGCGGCTCTCCATCGTCTCCGCCATCTCGCTTGTCGCCTTCCTGGTGCAGGAACTGCGCCCCGGCAACAAGGCGCCGCTGGTGAATCTGTATCTGTTCACCCGACGCAATTTTGCCTTCTCCAGCATCGCCAACTCCATGCTCGGCTTCGTGCTGTACTCGGCGGTGTATCTTATCCCGCTCTACCTTGCGGTGGTGCATGGCTACAGCGCCGAGCAGGCTGGCCTTGTGATGGCCTGGATCGGCCTGCCGCAACTCCTCATCATCCCGTTCAGCCCGTATCTGATGCGCCGGATCGACCCGCGCCTGCTGCTCGGGGCCGGGCTCCTGCTGTTCACCATCAGCTCGTTCATGAACATGAACCTGGGGCCGGACGACAGCGGGCAGCAGATGCTCGTGCCCAATCTCATCCGGGCCATCGGCCAGGCGTTGGTGTTCCCTTCCATGACACTCATCGCCACGGCCGGGATTCCGCTGAAGGATGCCGGCTCCGCCTCGGTCCTGTTCAACATGCTGCGCAACCTGGGCGGGGCCATCGGCATCGCCGTGGTGCAGACTTTCCTCACCAACCGCGAGAAGTTCCACTCGGCGATCATCACCCCCGATGTCAGCCTGCTCAATCCCGCGACACAGCAACGCCTGTACATGTTACGGAATTATTTCATGGCGCATGGAATGAACGACCCCGGCGCGGCGCAGGCCCAGGCGGTTCAGCTGCTCGGAGTCACGGTGCGCCTGCAGGCGGATTATTTCGCCTATGGCGATGCCTTTGCCTTGCTGGGCACGGCCATGCTCGTCTCCCTTGCCGCCACAGCATTCCTGCAAAAGGTCACCGGCCAAGGGGCGCCCGGGGGGCACTAGCCGCCGGCGGACTCGTCGCGCGGCTTGGCCTACGTCATTTCACAAAAATATTTTAAATTGAAAACATAACGCACTGGATTGGATCCGCGACTCGTGGATAACTTCGCAGGGCGGCTTATCAGCCGTTGCGATTCGGTCTAGCGTTATGAAACCCTGGAGGAATACCTAATATGTCTCGCGTAGCATTGGTTACAGGCGGCACTCGTGGAATTGGCGCGGCTATCAGCATTGCCCTCAAAGAGGCGGGCCGTACAGTTATCGCCAGCTATGCTGGCAACACCGCCGCGGCGGAAGCGTTCACTAACGAAACGGGGATCGAATCGATCAAATTTGACGCCGGCAATTATGAAGATTCTGTTGCAGCGGTGAACGACATCGCCGCCCGCCACGGCGCCATCGAGATACTGATCAATAACGCTGGCATCACCCGCGATTCCGTGCTCGGCAAGATGACGCGCGACATGTGGGATGCGGTGATCGATACGAATCTCGGCTCCTGCTTCAACCTGTGCAAAGCCACGTTCGATGGCATGAAGGCGAAGAAGTTCGGCCGCATCGTCAATATCGGTTCGATCAACGGCCAGGCTGGGCAGTACGGCCAGGTGAACTATGCCGCCGCCAAATCCGGCATCCATGGCTTCACCAAGGCTCTGGCTCAGGAAGGTGCCCGTTACGCCATCACAGTGAACGCCGTCGCGCCTGGTTATGTCGATACCGACATGGTGCGCGCCGTGCCGCCCGACGTGCTGGAGAAGATCATCGCCAAGATCCCCCGCGGCCGTCTCGGCACCGCCCACGACATCGCCCGCGGCGTGGCGTTCCTCACCGCCGACGACGCGGATTTCATTACGGGCTCCACCCTCTCCATCAACGGCGGCCAGCACATGTACTGATCCCGGGCGGGATAGCCTGGGACACGGAAAGGCCAAGGGGCGTTGCCCCTTGGCCTTTTTTATTGGCTGCTATCCCTCCTGGCTCAGGAACCTGCGGATGCCTGTGATGGCTTCCGCAAGACCGGAACGGATGATGGGCGCGTGTTCGGGGAAGGCGGAGAACAGGCGCGAGGGCACTTGCCGGTCCAGCAGCACGAACACGCCCCGGTCGTCGGCGCGGCGGATGAGGCGGCCGAAGGCTTGGCGCAGGCGCAGGCGCACGATGGCATCGTCGTAGTCCTTGGGCGCGCCGTGGGAGAGATGCGTGCGGCGGGTGCGGTGCAAAATATCCGGGCGCGGCCAGGGCGTGCGCTCGAACACCACGAGGCGCAGCGCGTTGCCGGGAATGTCCACGCCGTCGCGCATGGCGTCGGTGCCGAGCAGGCAGGAATGTTCCTCGGCGCGGAAGATGTCGACCAAGGTGGCGTTGTCCATTGCATCCACGTGCTGTGCGTAGAGCGGGATGCCGGCATCCTCGAGCTTCGGCGCGATGCGTGCATGCACGGCCTTGAGGCGGGAGATGGCGGTGAACAGCCCCAGCCCACCGCCGCCCGCGGCTTGGAACAGCGCCTGATACGCCCCGGCGAGCGCGCCGATATCCTGCGTGTTCACATCCGAGACCAGCACGATGCGCGTGCGCTCGGCATAGTCGAACGGTGAGTCGAACGCCGCGCGGATGGCGGGCGCGGCGAGATGTACGGCCCCGCTGCGGGCCTCGGCATTCTCCCAGGCGGTTTCCGTATCGGCGCCGTCGCGCAGCGTGGCGGAGGTGATGAGCAGCCCGTGCGCCGGGGCGGCGATGCTCTGGATGAAGGCTTCCGTCGGGTCCAGCATGTGCGAGAGCAGAGCGACATCGCGGTCGGTCCCAGCCTCGCGGTCCAGGCGCAGGAATTCGATACGCGCCGGGCGCTCGCCGGGGGCGGGTTCGTTCGCCAGCCCGTCGAGGATGCGCCGCCAAGCGGCGAGCGGGTCGATGCCCCGGCGCTTCAGCCCGCGGGCGATGCCTTCCAGGCGCTGGCGGGTGGTTTCCTCCAGGTCCGGCTCGGTCTCCAGCCGGTCCAGCATATGCTCGCGTAGCGCGGCGAGGGGGACACGCAGTTGCTCCATCGCCTGGGAGAGGGCCTGCGCGGCGGGCAATATGTCCGGGTTGACCGGGTGCAGGTCGGCTTCGAACCCCATGGCGCCGTTCAGATCGTTCTCGGTCGCCCGCGCCCGCGCCTGGGTGCGCAGTGTGCGCAGAAACGCCTCGGCCGGGTTCTTGTCCGGCTCCAGCTCCGGGTCGAGACGAACCGAAAACATCGGCGCAGGCAGTGCCCTGGCCGCGTTCAGCGCGGCCTCCACGTATGCCTTCGTCTTGTCGTCAGTGGCGGTGATGTCCTCCAGCCGCCTCGCCAGCCCACGGGCGCGCGAACGCGTACCTTCGGCGCCGAGCAGCCAGCGGCGCAGTTCGGCCATGGCGGTGCCGGAGAGTTCCACCGAGAACGCGCTGTCCGCCGCGTCGAAAATATGGTGGCCTTCGTCGAACACGTAGCGGGTCGGCACGTAGTCGTCATCCAGCCCGCCCCACACGGCCTGGGCCATGACCAGCGCATGGTTGGCGATGACGAGGTCCGCTTCGCGGGCGTTGCGGACGACGCGCTCGATCACGCAGGTGGAGAAATGCGGGCAGGCAGCATGGATGCATTCACCGCGCCGGTCGGCGATCTGCGCCAGCAGCGCGCCGCCGAACAGTTCTGCGAACCAGCCGGGCAGGTCGCCGCCGAACAGGTCGCCATCGGCGCTGGCCATGGCCCAGCGGGCGATCAGCCCCAGCGGCGTGGCATAGCGCTCCACGCCGCTCGCATCCTCGAAGTTCAGCAGGCAGAGATAATTCTCCCGCCCCTTGCGCAGCACCACTTTCGTGCCGCCGGGCAGACGGCTTGCCTCCTGCTCGATCTGCCGCTGCAAATGCCGTGTGTAGGTGGAGATCCACACCGCGCCCTTGTTCTGCTCAGCCCAGAGCGAGGCGGGCGCGAGATAGCCGAGCGTCTTGCCCGTGCCGGTGCCGGCCTCGGCGATAACGACATGCGGGCTCCCTTCCGCGAGACGCGGGGCGAAGGCTTCCGACACGGCGGAGGCATAATCCGCCTGGGCGGGACGCTGCTCCGCGGCGGCGCCGAGCAGGGTGGCGAGGCGTGCGCGGGCCTGGGCCGAAGTGACAGGGAAGGCTGACGGCGGCGGGCGGGGTGCAACTTCCTCCCATTTCGGCAGACGCTTGCCCAGCCGCATCGCCATGCCGTCCGGGCGCGCGGCGGGTTGGCCAAGTGCGGCCAGCACATAAGGCGCCCAGCCCCAGCCCGCAGCGCCCATGCGCGCGGCGAGGCCAGGGGCGTCGCGGTTGGCCGGGGTGTTCTTGCCCGCGGCCAGCCGGGCGAGCAGCGCCTCCGCCATGTCCGCCAGGGCCAGCGCGGCGGAGTCGAGGCTGTGCGGCGGGTCCATGTCCAGTGCGCGGGCGAGGCCGGCAGGGGTGGGGGCCAGCGTTTCCGCCGGGCAGATGAAGGCGAACAGCTCCAACAGGTCCAGCACCTGGATGGCCGGGTTGCCGAGGCGCTTCAGCGTCACCGGGCCGTGCACCACCAGGGCCGTGGCCTCGCCCAACTGGCGTGCCACCCCACCTTGCTTCACCGGCGCGACCACCCCATCCACCCCCAGGATGACGGCGCGGCCGTGACCGGCGACCAGAGCGGGCATGGGCTGAAGAATCGGCATTCCTGGCTGTTATACGGTGCTGTTCACGCTTTGTCTCGTTTGCCGAACGCGGCCCCTGTTGCGGGCGTGCAAATCCGGTTCTAGAGCAGGCGCATCATGAGCGAAAACACACTTACCTCTCTGTCCTGGCCCTTCCGTGAAGCTGAACGTATCGCCGAGCGCCTGAAACAGAAGGGCAAAGACCACGCGCTGTTCGAGACCGGCTACGGTCCCTCCGGCCTGCCGCATATCGGCACGTTTGGCGAGGTTGCGCGCACGACCTGGGTGCGGAAAGCTTTCACCGACCTCACCGGCATGCCCTCGCGCCTGCTGGCCTTCTCCGACGACATGGACGGCCTGCGTAAGGTGCCGGACAATGTGCCGAACAAGGACATGCTGCGCCAGCATCTGGGCAAGCCGCTGACCCGCATCCCCGACCCGTTCGGCAAGTTCGAGAGCTTCGGGGAACACAACAACAATATGCTGCAGGACTTCCTGCGCGCCTTCGACTTCGAATTCGAGTTCGCCTCGGCCTCCGACTATTACGCCTCCGGCCGTTTCGATAACGCGCTGCTGCACGTGCTCGCGCATCACGACGAGATTGTGAGCATCATCCTGCCCACGCTGGGCGCGGAGCGTAAGGCCACCTATTCGCCCATCCTGCCCATCCACCCGCGCACCGGCGTGGTGATGCAGGTGCCCATCGAGCAGGTGGATGTGGACCATGGCACGGTTGTGTGGACCGACCCCGAAACCGGCACCCGGTTCGAGACCTCGGTGCTGGGCGGCAATGCCAAGCTGCAGTGGAAGGCCGATTGGGCAATGCGCTGGTACGCGCTGGATGTGGATTACGAGATGTCCGGCAAGGACCTCATCCCCAGCGTGAAGCTCTCCTCCGAGATCGTGCGCGCGCTGGGCAAGGAGCCGCCGGTGACGCTCACCTACGAGCTGTTCCTGGACGAGCAGGGGCAGAAGATATCGAAGTCCAAGGGCAATGGCCTGTCCATCGACGAATGGCTGACCTATGCGCCCAAGGAGAGCCTGGCGCAGTTCATGTATCACGCGCCGCAGCGCGCCAAGCGCCTGTTCTTCGATGTTATCCCCCGCGCCACGGACGACTACATCAACAACGTCGCCGCCCTGCCCACGGCTGAGAAGCAGCATGACAACCCGGCCTGGCACATCCATGCCGGCAAGCTGCCCGAGCATGCCGGTTCGCCGATCGGCTTCACCATGCTGCTCAACCTGGCGTCGGTCATCAATGCCGACAGCCCGGAGATGCTCTGGGGCTTCATCCGCGCCTATATTCCCGGCGCGAATGCGGAGAGCTACCCGTTCCTGGCCAAGCTGGTGCATCACGCCATCGCCTATAACCGCGACTTCGTGGCCCCGGCGAAGCAGTACCGCGCGCCCACCGAGGTGGAACGCGGCGCGCTGGTGGACTTGGCCGAGAGCCTGAAGGCGGGCGAGCAGGCCACGCACAAGGGCGATAACGAGGCAGAGAAGCTGCAGAACCTCGTCTATGAGGTCGGCAAGCGCCACCCGTTCGCGCCGCTGAAGGCGTGGTTCGACTGCCTGTACCAGGTGCTGCTCGGCACCACGGAAGGCCCGCGCTTCGGCGGCTTCATCGCCCTCTACGGCGTGGAACGGACCGTGGCGCTGATCGAGACCTCCCTGGCGCGGGACTAAGCCAGCCTCAGGGCGGGTCATGAGGCGCAAGGCGCTGAAATACCTGCCGCCGGTGCTCGGCCTGCTAGTGCTGGCTGGCGCCGCGGTGGGCCTGCGTGGCGAGCTGAAGAAGCTCAGCCTGGGTGATATCCTCGCCGCGCTGGGGGCTACGCCGCGCGACCACGTCTTCCATGCCGTGGTGATGCTGGGGGTGAGTTGCTGCATCATGTGCGCCTACGACCTGCCGGGCGTGATCTTCGCGCGGCGGGTGGCGAAATTCCCCCGGCTCGGGCTGCGGCGGGTCGGGCTCGCCTCGTTTTGTGCCTACGCGTTGAGCCATGTGCTCGGGGCGCCGGCCTTGTCCTCGGCGGCCATCCGTGTGCGGCTTTACGCGCAATGGGGCGTGCCAGCGGCGGGCATAACGCGCATCATCGCGCTCTCGGCCACCAATTTCACACTTGGCTTGGCCACGCTGCTGGGCCTGTTCCTGCTGCTGCAGCCCGGCGCGCTGCCGGTGTTCGGCAATGCGGCGCCGGATTTGTTGCGTCTGGCCGGGTTGGTCCTCATAGGCGTCCCCGCCGCCTATGTCGCGGCGGCGCGGGGGCGGGAGTCCGTGCGGTTGCTTGGGCGTGAGATCGCGTTGCCCGGCGCGCGCCTCGCCACTGCGCAGGTCCTTCTCTCCTGTGCGGACATCGCGGCGGCGAGCGCCATACTCTACGCCGTGCTGCCCGCCACGCCGGGGTTGAGCTTCCTGCTTGTGCTCAGCCTCTTCCTCGCTGCGTTCGCCTCGGGTGCCTATTCCGGCCTGCCGGGCGGGGTGGGTGTTTTCGACTCGGTGCTGCTGCTCGGCCTCTCCGCTTATCTGCCCGCCGCCGATGCGCTGGGGGCTATTCTATTGTTCAGGGTCATGTATTTTTTGGCGCCGGCGTGCATTGGCGGACTCTGCTACGTCGCACACGAATTGTGGGCGCACACACAAGCGCCGGGAGAAACAAAATGAGCATGCAACAGACAATCACGCCGGTGAGCGGCAACGTCTATGCCGAGCGTCCCTTCGCTGGTGCGAACCAGATCAACGCGGTGCTGGACAATGCGGTGAAGGCCCAGCGCGCCTGGGCGCTGACGAGCCTGGAACAGCGCGCCGCGTATTGCTCTAAGTTCTGCGACGCGCTGCTGACGCATATCGACGAGATTGCGCTGGAGCTGGCCTGGCAGATGGGCCGCCCGGTCTCCCAGGCGCCGAACGAGGTGCGTACCTGCATCGACCGCGCCCGCTACATGATCGCCGAGGCTCCCGCCGGGCTCGCACCGCTCGACCCCGGCCCGAAGGAAGGCTTCAAGCGCTATGTCAAGCGCACGCCGCTCGGCGTGGTGTTCGTCATCGCGCCGTGGAACTACCCGCTGCTCACCGCCGTGAATTCCATCGTGCCCGCCATCATGGCCGGCAATGTGGTGGTTCTGAAGCACGCCGCGCAGACGCAGCTGGTGGCCGAGCGCTTCCAGCAGGCCTTCGACGAGGCCGGGCTGCCGGAAGGCGTTTTCCAGCACATCCATGTGGCCGGTTCCACTGCCGAGCAGTTGGTGAAGGACACCCGCATCGCGCACGTGAACTTCACCGGCTCGGTGCCGGTGGGCCATGCCGTTTCGCGCGCGGCGTCGGACCGGTTCATCTCCGTCGGGCTGGAGCTGGGCGGCAAGGACCCCGCCTATGTCCGCGCGGATGCCGATATCGGCTTCGCGGTGGACAACCTCATCGACGGCGCCTTCTTCAACTCCGGCCAGTCCTGCTGCGGCATAGAGCGCATCTACGCGCATGAGAGCGTGTTCCATGAGTTTGTGGAGCGCGCGGTGGCGTTCACCAACACCTATCGCCTTGGCGACCCGACCAACCCCGAGACCAATATCGGCCCGGTGGTGTCCGCCAAGGCGGCGGCCTTCATCCGCGGCCAGGTGGACGAGGCCGTGAGCCAGGGCGCGCGCGCGCTCATTAACCCCGCTTCCTTCGCGGCGGACAAGGCGGGCACGCCGTACATGGCGCCGCAGGTCCTCATCAACGTGGACCACTCGATGCGTGTGATGACCGAGGAGACCTTCGGCCCCGTTGTCGGCATCATGAAGGTGAAGGATGACGAAGAGGCCATCCGCCTGATGAACGACAGCGAATATGGCCTCACCGCCGCGATCTTCACGCGGGACGTGGAGGCCGCCGAGCGCATCGGTGACCGCGTGGAGACCGGCACCGTGTTCCTCAACCGCTGCGACGCGCTGGACCCGGCGCTGCCCTGGGTTGGCGTGAAGGATACCGGGCGCGGCTATACCCTCTCGCGCTGGGGCTATGAGACGCTCACCCGGCCGAAGAGCTACCATCTCCGCCTGCCCGCGTAAGGCCGTTCCATAAGTCTACTCTGGCGGCTGCCTAGCTGCGTTCTTCTGTGCTCCGGTGCTCGAAAAACACGGCTATCCAGCTCGCCAGAGCGACTTCTGAAATAGCCTTGAAAACCGTTCAGAAAAAAGGCCAGGGGAATTCCCCTGGCCTTTTTTAATGGCGCCGATCCAGCCCGGCTTACTGGCCGCTGGAATCGCCGGAATTATCGCCGGACTTGCTCACCGCGATTCCCACGAACAGCGCCTGGCCCTGGCGGATGATGCGCAGCGCCAGGGCGCCGCTGCCGCTCTTGCGCGCGGCCGAGATGGCGGCCACCGCATCGTCCGGCGTCTTCACGTTGGTGGCGCCGACGCCAACCAGCAGGTCGCCCGGCGCCAGCCCGGCCTGGTCCGCCAGCGAGTTCGGCTTCACCGCGGCGATCACCGCGCCGGTGGCGCTGTTGGGCAGGTTGAGCTGGTTGCGCGCATCCGAGGTGAGCGGCGCCAGGGTGAGGCCCAGCGCGCCCTGCTGCTGCCCTGTACCGGAGTTACTGCCGCCCTGCTGGAACGCCGCATCCGGGTTGGCCGGCATGGTCGTCACGGCGACGGAAACCGTGTTCTGCTTGCCGTTGCGCAAATACACGATGTCCGCCTTGTGGTCCGGGTCCACATTGGCGATGTCGCTGGCGAGATCGCCCGGGCCGGTCACCGTCTGGCCATTGACGCTGGTGATGACATCACCCGGCTTCAGCCCCGCCTTCTCTGCCGGGCTGCCCGGCGAAACGGCGGCGACGAGCGCGCCATCCTTGGCCGGGTTGTCAGCCGGCAGGCCGAGCGCCTGCGCCATCTGCGGCGAGATCTGCTGCGCCGCGACGCCGAGATAGCCGCGCACCACCTTGCCGCCGGTGATCAGCTGGCTAACCACGCGCTTGATCATGTCGGACGGAATGGCGAACCCGATGCCGACCGAGCCGCCGGAGGGGGAGAGGATGGCGGTGTTCACGCCGATCACCTCGCCCTTCTGGTCGAAGAGCGGACCGCCGGAATTGCCCTCGTTGATCGGCGCGTCGATCTGGATGAACTTGTCATACGGGCCGTCGCCGATATCGCGCCCGAGCGCGGAGACGATGCCCGCCGTCACGGTGCCGTCCAGCCCGAACGGGTTGCCCATGGCGACCACCCATTCACCAGGCTCCACGGAGGAGGAGGGGCCGAGATCGACATAGGGCAGGGGGTGCCCGGCCGAGATCTTCAGCACGGCGAGGTCGGTCTTCGGGTCGGTGCCGAGGATCTTCGCCGGGTAGGTGTTGCCGTCGGAGAGGGTGACGGTGACCGTGCGCGCATCCTTCACCACGTGGTTGTTGGTGACGATGGTGCCGTTCTGGTCGATGATGAAGCCGGAACCCTTGGCCTCAACCGCCTGCGGCTGCTGCGGCGTGCCGAAGCTGAACGGGAAACCCGGGATCTGCGGGAAGCCCGGCGGCAGGCCGGGCTGCGCCTGACCCTGGCCGCCGCCATTGTCGTCCTGGTCGTTGGAGGTCTGGTTGAGTTTCAGATGCACATCGACGGACACCACCGCGGGGGCCACGTGCTTCACCAGCCCGGAGAAATCCGGCACTGGGGTGAAGTTCTGTTGTACGGCCGCGGTTTCGTCCAGCGATGAGTCCGCGGCGCGTGCCGGGGCTGCCGGCAGGCCAGCCAGGGCGGTAGCGCCGAAAAGGGCCAGCGTGAGCGCGGTGCCACGGGTGAAGGTTTTACGCATGTCTTGTGTGGTCTCCTGCGGGAAAATTTTTAGCTTATCGCGGTAGAAGCTTTTCACTGTGGCATAAATGCCACAATAACCCTGTGGTCTCAACGTTCGGCGAATGAGGGTTACATTTTTTCACCGGCAGCAAAACGATGCTGCACCATGGGCGTGGCGAAGGGCCGGATATCAATCATTATGCACCGGAGATAGGCTTCGCTGAAGGCGAAAGTAAGGCTGGGGCTCTTAATCAACGGTTCATTAGCACCGGCAGCTGCGCGTTTTCCAGCACATGGCGCGTGGTGCCGCCCAGGATGAGCTGGCGCAGGCGCGAGGCGGTGGAATAGGCGCCCATGGACATCAGATCCGCCCCGAAATCCGCCGCCGCCGCCAGCAGCCCGGCGCCGGCCACGCGGTTGATGGCGTGGAATTGCCCCACGTCGGCGGTGATGCCGTGGTGCGAGATATATTCCGCCACCTCCGCCCCGGTGGGACCGGGCTTGACGTAGTCTTCCGAGACCAGGATGCGCACCGCCTCCGCCTGGCGCACGAAGGGCATCACCGAGCCCAGCGCCGAGGCCGCGTTGGCCGTCCCGTTCCAGGCAATGGCGATGCGCTTGCCAATGCTCTTGGGTGGCTCGACCGGGGCCAGCAGCACCGGCCGCCCGGAGTCGAACAGCACGGCATGAAGCGCATCCGCCGCCACCACATCCTCGCCAGCCTGCGGATGCGGCACGATGGTGAGGTCGGCGAGCCGCGCCTGATAGGCGATCACCTGCTCCTCCCGCCCGGTGAGGGTGGTGAAGCTGGCGCTCGGCTCGTTGCGTCCGCGCATCGCATCGCCCGCCGGCACCTCCGCCGCCTCCGTCGCCGTCTCGAACAACTCTCGCAGATGCAGCGCCCGTTCGCCGCCTTCGCGTTCGGTGGCGTTGAGCATGTCCTCGATCAGCGCGCCGGAGAGCCCCTCGCCGGCAAAGGGGGCGATGTCGCGCGCATCGGTGCGGATGTACAGGACCTGCAGATGCGCGTTCCACATCTTGGTCAGCATCAGCCCGGTTTGCAGGGCGGCTTCGGCGGAGGCCGAGCTGCTGACCGGCAGCAGAAATTTGCGCACCGACATTGTTCACCCTTCCTGGGTTCAGTTGCCTGATATTGGCCTCTCCACCGGCCAAAATGCAACGGCTTCCTGGAGTTAGAGCATGTCGCGCAGGCGGAACCAGGTGGTGGCGGCCAGCAGGGCAGGGGTGCGGAAGGCTCTCCCGCCGGGGAAGCGGGCATGTGGGATGCGGGCGAACACGTCGAACCGCTCGGCCTGCCCGGCGATGGCCTCCGCCGCCAGCTTGCCCGCGAGGCCCGTGAGCGCCACACCATGGCCGGAGAAGCCGTGAGTGAACAATATGTTCGGCGCCAGACGCCCGAAATGCGGAGCGCGGTTCACGGTGATGTCCACATTGCCGCCCCAGAGGAACTCCACCTTGGCGTCCTTGAGCTGCGGGAACACGCGGATGGCCCGGCGCAGCATGGAGGGGCCGAGGCTCGGCGGCGGCAGGGTGGAGTAGGAGACGCGCCCGCCGAACAGCATGCGGTCATCGGATGAGCGGCGGAAATAATCGAGCACGAAATTGAGGTCCGCCACGGCCTCGTTGTTCGGAATTAGCGCCGGCACGTCAGCGCGCGGTTCGGTCGCCATGATGTACGTGCCGACCGGCATGATGTAGCCGGAAATGCCGTCCATCAGCCCATCGAGATACGCGCCGCCCGCCACCAGCAGGAACCCGGCGCGGACCTTGTGCGGACCCGCGTGCAGGGTGAGCGTCGTGCCTTCCTCGACGCGCGAGACCTTCGCCCCGGCATAGAGTTTCGCCCCCGCCGCCTGCGCCGCCTTGGCCAGGCCCAGCGTGTAGTTCAGCGGGTGGATATGGCCGGAGATATTGTCCTCCAGCGCCGCCAGATAGCGCGGGCTGTCGAGGCGCGCGCGCAGTTCCGCGCCTTCCAGCAGCCGCCCGACCGGCGCGCCCAATGTTGCCAGCTCCTCCTGCTCCATGCGCAGGTCGCGCACCTGGCGCGGTTTGATGGCGGCGTGCAGGTAGCCGCGCACCGGGTCGGCGGGGATGGAAAAGCGTGCGATCTGTGTGTGCAGCAGTTCCACCGCCTCTACCGACATGTCCCACAACTGTTTCATCGTTGTAGCGTCGGTGAGGTGCTTGAGCTTGTGCAGCGAGCAGGCGAATCCCGGCAGCACCTGCCCGCCATTGCGCCCGGAGGCGCCCCAGCCGATGTCCTGCGCCTCGAGCAGGGCCACGGAATAGCCCCGCTCGGCCAGATGCAGCGCCGCGGACACGCCGGTGATGCCGCCGCCGATGATGGCGGCATCCACGGTTACGTCACCCGCCAGTGTATCGGCGGCAAAGTTCACACGCCGCGTGGCGTGGTAGTAGTTATTCAGCATGATCCGCTGCTCCGTTAGACGTTCAGCAGCAGGTGCTCGCGCTCCCAGGAGGAGATGACGCGCAGATAGGTCTCGTATTCGAGGCGTTTCACCGCCACCAGCACATCGACGATCTTCTCGCCCAGCACGTCACGCATAGGCTGGTTGTTCGCCATCAGGTCCAGCGCTTGGGAGAGTTCGCGCGGCAGGGTGTATTCGCCGGAATAGGCGGAGCCCACCTGTTCCGGTGTCGGCTGCAGCCCCTCGACCATGCCGAGATAGCCGCAGGCCAGCGTCGCGGCGAAGGCGAGATACGGGTTGGCATCCGCCCCCGGCACGCGGTTCTCGACGCGCATGGCGGCGGGCTCGCCGAACGGCACGCGCAGCCCGCAGGTGCGGTTGTCGTAACCCCATTGCAGGTTGATCGGCGCATTGGAGAAGCGCGTTAGCCGGCGGTAGGAGTTCACGTTCGGCGCGAAGATCGGCATCACCGCCGGAATGTATTTCTGCAAGCCGGCGAGATAGCTCTTGAACAGCGGGCTGGCCTTGCCGTCCGGCCCGGCGAACAGGTTCTCCCCGGTCTTCGGGTCCACGATGCTCTGGTGCACATGCATGGCCGAGCCAGGCTCGCCGCCCATCGGCTTGGACATGAAGGTGGCGTAGATGTTGTGGCGCAGCGCCACCTCGCGCACAGTGCGCTTGAACAGGAACACCTGGTCCGCGAGATGCAGCGGGTTGCCATGCAGGAAGTTGATCTCCACCTGCGCCGCGCCCTCTTCGTGGATCAGCGTGTCGAGGTCCATCTCCTGCAGATCGCAGAAATCGTACATCTCCTCGAAGAGCGGGTCGAACTCGTTTACCGCGTCGATGGAGTAGGACTGTCGCCCGGTCTCCTGCCGGCCGGAGCGCCCCACGGGCGGCACCAGCGGATAGTCAGGGTCTGCATTGCGGGCGACGAGGTAGAATTCCAGCTCGGGCGCCAGCACCGGCTTCCAGCCCTTCTCCTCGTAGAGCTTGAGCACGCGCTGCAGCACTTGCCGAGGCGCCATCGGCACAGGTGTGCCGTTCGCGTATTGGCAATCATGGATGATCTGCGCGGTCGGCTCATGCGCCCAGGGCACGAGGCGGACGGTGGAGACATCCGGTATCAGCTTGATGTCGATGATCGCCGGGTCGGTGAGGCTATCTTCCGGGTCCTCCGGGTATTCGCCGGTCACGGACTGGATGAAGATCGCTTCCGGCAGGCGCGGCGCGCCGCCCTGGAAGAATTTCTGTGCCGGCATGATCTTGCCACGCGGGATGCCGGTGATGTCCGGCACCAGGCATTCCACTTCAGTAATCCGATGTTCGTCGAACCACTCTTTCAGGTCGATTGTTTCATTGCTCATATTGTCCTCGATTGGCTGGCGGCGCCCGGAAGTGAGCGCCGCCTTGGCCGGTTTACTGGAGCACGCTGGTCCAGATCTGGTTGAACAGTTTGTAGTTGGCGCCACGCAGCGGGGCCAGGAAGCTCAGATGTTTCATCTCATCCGCGGTCGGGTTGATCAGCGGGGTGGCCAGGATGCCGGTGAGCTGCTTCTGCGACGCCTGGTTAGGGCTGGCATACTGGTTGAAGTTGGAGAGCGTGGCGCCGTTATTCGCATCCAGGATGAAGTTGATGAACTGCAGTGCCAGTTCGGGATGCGGCGCATGGGTGGGGATTGCCATCGTGTCCACCCAGATTTCCGAGCCCTGGTCGGGCAGGAAATATTTCAGCTTGGTGCAGCTGCCATCGGCGTAGCAGCTGGCGATATCGCCGTTATAGGCCATGGAGACGGCGATCAGCCCGCTCTTCATTTGGTCGCGCGCGGGGGTTTCATCGACGAAGCCGGCGAAGTTCGGCCGCTTCTTGGTCTGCTCGATCAACTTGGCCGCGGCGATCCACTGGCTCTTCTCGGAACAGTTGAAGCCGTAGCCGAGATAGGCGCAGGCCGCGCCGATCTGGTCGCGTCCCTCACCCTTGGGCAGCACGAACGGGTAGTTCGGGTTCAGCTTGGGGTCGAACAGGATCGCCCAGCCGGTGCCGGGGTTCTTTATCTTCGCGGGGTCGTAAAGGATGCCGGTGGTGCCCCACTGGTACGGGATCGAGTAGGTGTCGTTCACGTCGTAATCCGGGTTCTGGAATTTCGGCATCAGATTGCCGAAATTCGGGATCTTGCTACGGTCGATCTTCTGGATCAGCTCTTCATCCTCCAGCTCCGGCACGTAGTAGGAGGAGGGCACCACGACGTCGTACTGCGAATCGCCGCCAGCTTTCAGCTTGGCGGACATTTCCGCGTTGCTCTCGTAATTGGTTTCCACGACCTTGCAGTTGCACTGCTTCTCGAAGGCGGAGAGCAGCGCGGGGTCGATGTAGTCCGACCAGATGAACAGGTTCAGCGTTGGCTGCTCCGCCCGTGCCACGGGCGCGGCGAGGCCGAGGGCCAATGCCCCAACGGCGATGAACGACAAGAACCTCATGTGATATTTCCTCTCGCTGCAATCTGGCCCGCGCGATCGCGGTGCCGCGTGATGAAAAAATGGATGAGCGCCAGCCCGATGATCGTACTGATCATCAGCGTGCCGAGCGCGTTGATCTCTGGCGAGATGCCCTTCCTGGCGATGGCGCCATAGATGTAGATCGGCAGCGTGACGCTGCCCGGGCCGGCGGTGAAAAAGCTGATGGTGAAGTCGTCGATGGACAGGGTGATGCCGAGCAGGAACCCGCCGACAATGGCCGGTTGTACCACCGGGATGATGAGATGGAAGAAGCTCTTGATGCCGTCGGCGTAAAGGTCGTTGGCGGCGTCGAAGAGATACGGGTCAAGCCCGGCGAGACGCGCATAAACGGTGAGCGCGACATAGGGCACCTGGAAAGTGATGTGCGCGATGATCATCGTCTGCAGCCCGGCGCTCAGGAAGCCGGTGGCGCTGTGCACGAAGTTGAAGAAGATCAGCTCCGAGATGCCGAACACCAGGCTCGGCATGATGATGGGCGTGTAGATGATGAGGCTGGGCATATTTGCGAGGACGCCCTTGGCGCTCGCGTTACGGAAGCGGCACAGCCCGTAGCCCAGAAGTGTCCCGAGCGCGGTGGAGGTGATGGCCGAGCCGAAGGCGAGGAGCAGCGAGCGGCGCAGGGCGGTGAAGACCGCGCCATCGTGCAGCAGCACGTTATAGGCATGCAGCGAATGCCCCGCCTGGTTCGGCGCCGGGGCGAAGGAGTAGAACGCGACCAGCGCCAGCGGCGTGTACAGCAGTACATAGACCGGCCAGGAAATGCCCGAGAGGGCGTGGCGCATCCCGCGCGGGATCATATCGCGGCCTCCTTGGCGCCACCCAGCTTGCGGGTGAGGACGCGGAACCCGACCAGCCCCATGCCGGTGAAGACCAGCATGATGATGGTGAGCGCCGCGCCATAGGGCCAGTCCGGCGTCTCGGTGAATTGATTGGCGATCAGCGAGCCGATCATCAGCGCCTTGTCGCCGCCGAGCAGCTGCGGCACCACGTAGTCGCCGAAGGCCGGGATGGCGACGAAGATGATGCCGGAGAGCAGCCCTGGCAGGGTTTGTGGAAATACCGTGTGCCAGAACAGCCGCGCGCCGGAAGCGTAGAGGTCCCGCCCGGCCTCCACCAGCGTCCAGTCCAGCTTCTCCGCCGAGGCGTAGAGGGGCACGATCATGTAGGGCAGGTAGTTATAGGCGAGGCCGGTGGTGACGGCGAAGCTGCCGGGCGCCAGGCCGAGATCCGGCGGCACGATATGCAGCGCATGCGCAACCCAGGAGAGCGGCGCGTTGGGGCCGAGCAGTTCCATCCAGGCATAGGTGCGCACCACCTGGTTCGTCCAGGAAGGCAGCACGATGAACAGCAGCAGAATTGGGCGCACCGATTCTGGGCGGCTGAGGATGAAGAACACCAGCGGGTAGGAGAGCGCCGCCGAGACCGCCGTGGCGATGCCGGCCTGCCGCAGCGAGCGCAGGAAGATGACGATATTGCCCGGGTCCCAGCCGAGCAGCGAGTACCCCGCCACTTGCTGGAAGGGCTGCACGGAGAGCGGCAGTACCGGGCTGCCATAGTCGTTGGAGGAGAAGAACGCGATGCCGAGCAGCACGGCGCTGGGGATCAGCAGGAAGATCATGATCCAGACCAGCCCGGGCCCGGAGGTCACCCAGAGCCGCAGACGCTGGCGCCCGGCCTCGATCTCCTGTTCGGTTTTCATCCTAGCGCTCACGGCGAGATCAGCATGATGTTGTCCGGCTTCAGCTCCACGGCCACGGCCTCGCCGGGGCGCCAGCTGCGCTCGGCGGCCTGGTTGTTGGTGTCGAACGCCAGCACGGATTGCCCGCCTGCAAGCTCGATGCGGTACTGGGTCGAGGCGCCCATGTAGATGGCCTCGCGCACAGTGCCGAAGAACAGGTTCACGCGGTCTTTTGGTGCCGCCGTGTCGTTGTAGATCCAGATTTTCTCCGGCCGGATCATCGCCATGGCGGGGCCGGTGAGCGGCTCGGCGATGGTCAGCTCACCGATCGGCGCCATTGCGGTATGCGTGCCGGTGGGCGTGATGGGCCAGATGTTCGAGAGGCCGAGGAATTCCGCAACGAACACGTTTTTCGGCTTCTCGTACACATCCAGCACCGGGCCGACCTGCTCCAGCTTGCCCTTGCTCATCACGCCGATGCGGTCGGACATCACCAGTGCCTCGTGCTGGTCGTGGGTGACGAAGATGAAGGTCATGCCCAGGCGCTTCTGCATGCGCAGCAGTTCGATCTGCAGTTCCGCACGCAGCTTGGCATCCAGTGCCGAGAGCGGCTCGTCCAGCAGCACCACCTCCGGCTCGTTCACCAAAGCGCGGGCCAGGGCGACGCGCTGGCGCTGCCCGCCGGAGAGCTGGGCGGCGCTGCGGGTGGCGAACTGGCCGATCTGCAGCAGCTCCATGATGGCATCCACGCGCTTCTTGCGTTCAGGATTCTTTACCCCCCGCATGCGCAGGCCGAAGCCGATATTCTGCTCGACATTGAGATGCGGGAACAGCGCGTAGGACTGGAACACGGTGTTCACCGCGCGCTTATGCGCGGGTACGTCCCCCACGTCCTTGCCGGAGATGAAAATATCGCCCTCGTCGGGCGTCTCGAACCCGGCGATCATGCGCAGCAGCGTGGTCTTGCCGCAGCCGGAGGGGCCCAGCAGGGTGAAGAACTCCCCGGCATGAATTTCCAGGTCCACATGGTCCACGGCGGGTACGGACCCGTTGAAAATCCTGGTAATGCCGCGGATGGAAATGGCGCCGCGCTTGGGCGAGGGGGCGGCCGTGGCAGCCGCTGGGCTGGTGGAGGTAGACATCAGGCGCCTGTAGGGCTGGCTGGGTTAAGGATCTCAGTTCCGGTCGGCTTGACGATCCACAGCACGCAAAACCCCTAAATTGTTGACGGCCAAGTGTGGCTTACGGCCCCTTAACCCGTCAAGAATAATTGGATGATGTTTTTCGTGCGGTGCATGTTTTTCGTTGCGCGCGCAGGCATTGCCCGCGTAGCATTGTTGAAAATCCTAAACGTGCGG
>DATIWS010000236.1:0-3420 GCA_035519275.1 Acidocella sp.
GCGTGCAGGGCTTCGTCGAGCTTCTTGCCCTCGCGCAGCTGGTAGGCGACGAAGCCCGCAGCCACTTCGGTGTCGTTCTGCGTCTCGAACTTGATGCCTTCGCGCATCAGCACGCGGCGCACATCGTTATGGTTCGAAAGCGAGCCATTATGCACCAGGCACTGGTCGGTGCCGGTAGAAAACGGGTGCGCACCCTGCGTCGTCACCGCCGATTCCGTGGCCATGCGGGTATGGCCAATGGCATGGCTGCCGGACATCTTCTGCAACCCGAAGCGCTTGGAAACCTCATCCGGCAGGCCGACGCCCTTGAACAGCTCCATGCGCTCACCCACCGAGACTATGGAGATCTCTGGATAACGGGCGAGCGCCGCACGGATCTCGGCCTCGCGCTCGGCGGGGAAAGAGATCACCGCGTGGTCGTCATGCTCGGCGCAGGTCAGGTCGAACTTTGCCGGCAGGGCAAGAAAGTCGAAACCCGTAGTCGCGCGCAGGGTGAATTTGAGATGACCAGGAGTGCCCGCGCCATAGATTGCAAAACCCGCTGAATCCGGGCCGCGATCTGTCAACACCGAGAGCATGCCAGCGGTAAGACGGCCAAGTTCCGGCTCCAGAGCGGGATTTTTCAGGAATAATCCGGCGATGCCACACATTGTCTGTGTAAACTCCTTTAGACTTGAGTTGATGTTAACCGCGCCCTGCCACTCCGTCAACCATGAAGAATAAAGTATTCCTAAAAAGAAAATGATGCACCGCAGCTTGAAATGCCAAGCGATGGGCCGATATCCGGCACGAACCTAAAGGAATCGCACATGCTTGTTTGCACCGGCTTTGCCGCGCCAGACGCTCAATCCCCCCTCGCCCCGCTGAATTTCACCCGCCGCGATGTCGGCCAGACCGACGTGGAGATCGACATTCTCTATTGCGGCGTCTGCCACTCGGACCTGCATTTTGCCCGTGATGAGTGGGGCAACACCACCTACCCCGCCGTGCCGGGGCATGAGATTGTCGGCCGGGTAAAGAGCACCGGCACCGGTGTGACCAAGCATAAGGTGGGTGATCTGGTTGGCGTGGGCTGCCTGGTCGATTCCTGCCGGACCTGCCCCTCCTGCCAGGAGGGGCTGGAGCAGTATTGCGAGCCCGGCTTTACCGGCACCTATGGCAGCGTGGAGAAGCAGACCGGCGAACCCACCAAGGGCGGCTATGCCGACAAGATCGTGGTAGACCAGGACTTCGTGCTGCGAATCCCCGAGAACCTGGACCCGGCCGCCGCCGCGCCGCTGCTCTGCGCCGGGATCACCTTGTACTCGCCGCTGCGCCATTGGGGCGCCGGGCCGGGCAAGAAGATCGGCATCATCGGCCTGGGCGGACTCGGCCACATGGGCGTGAAATTGGCCCACGCCATGGGGGCCGAGACGATTCTCTTCACCACCTCGCCAGGCAAGATGGCTGACGGCAAGAAGCTTGGCGCGCATGATGCAGTCTTGTCCAAGGACCCGGAGCAGATGGCGCAACACGCCAACAGCTTCGACCTGATCATCGACACGGTCGCCGCCACGCATGACCTGACGCCATATTTCGCGCTGCTGAAGCGCGAGGGCACCATGGTGCAGGTGGGCGCGCCCGATAAGCCGATGCCGATCAACGTGTTCCCGCTGCTGTTCAAACGGCTGAACTTCTCCGGCTCGCTCATTGGCGGCATCAGGGAAACGCAGGAGATGCTTGATTTCTGTGGCAAGCACAACATCACCGCGGAGATCGAGATGATCCCAATCCAATACATCAACGAAGCTTATGAGCGGATGCTCAAAAGCGACGTGAAATACCGATTCTGCATCAACATGGCCTCGCTCAAGGGCTGACCCGGACCATGTCCGCTCCCCTCCTCACGCATATCCTGGAAACCTCCCTCTACGTGGCGGATCTGGAAAGTGCGGAGGGGTTTTACCGGCGCGTGTTTGGGTTCGAGCCGCTGTACCAGGACCATCGGATGGTGGCCCTGCGCGTGGCAACGCAGGGCGTACTGCTGCTTTTTCTGCACGGCGCCACGGAAGACGGCAGCGATATCCCGGGCGGGCATGTCCCTGCCCATGGCGGCTCGGGCCGGCAGCATTTGTGCTTCGCCATCCCCAAGGCGGCGCTGCCCGAGTGGGAGGCGCATCTGGCCGCGCAAGGCGTGGCCATAGAGAGCCGCGTCACGTGGCGGCTGGGAGGCCAAAGCCTCTATGTACGCGACCCCGACGGCCATTCCGTGGAGCTGGCGACGCCGGGGGTATGGACGAATTATTAGCGCCACCAGCGCCTTTGTCGGAAACAAAAAAGCCCCGGTTTTCACCGGGGCTTTTTTTGTCAGGCTGCCTTGGCTTCCTGGCGTTCCTTGAGGAAGGTGCGGAATTCCAATCCCTCGCGCAGGCGGCGCACCAGCATTTGCGGGGAACGGATCATCTCGTTGAGGATCGAGAGGATCTTGCTCGGGCGGAAATAGAACTCGCGGTAGAGCGTCTCCACGGAGTCGAAGATCTCCTTGTGGGAGAGATGCGGGTAGTGCAGCGGGGCGATCTGCACGCCATGCTCGTCGATCAGTTCCGCATGCTCCACGTCGAGCCAACCTTCCTTCACCGCCTGGTTGTACAGGAAGGTGCCCGGGTACGGGGCAGCCAGCGATACCTGGATGGTGTGCGGGTTGATCTCCTTGGCGAAGGCGATCGTCTCCTTCAGCGTCTCCTTCGTCTCGCCGGGCAGGCCGGCGATGAAGGTGCCGTGGATCTTGATGCCGAGCTTATGGCAGTCGCTGGTGAATTTCTTCGCCACCTCTATGCGCATGCCCTTCTTGATATTGTGCAGGATCTGCTGGTCGCCGCTCTCGTAGCCGACCAGCAGCAGGCGCAGGCCGTTGTCGCGCATCACCTTCAGCGTCTCGTAGGGCACGTTCGCCTTGGCGTTGCACGACCAGGTGATGTCGAGCTTGCCCAGGAGCTTCGCGATCGCCTCGGCGCGCGGCCGGTCGTCGGTGAAGGTGTCGTCGTCGAAAAAGAACTCCTTCACCTGCGGGAAATAGCTTCGGGCGAGGCGGATCTCCTCGATCACGTGGCCGACGCTGCGCACCCGATAGGCGTGCCCGCCGACGGTCTGCGGCCACAGGCAGAAGGTGCATTTCGAGCGGCAGCCGCGCCCTGTGTAGAGCGACAGATAGGGGTGCTTCAGGTAGCCGATGAAATAATCCTCGATCTTGAGGTCGCGCTTATAGACCTCGGTGACGAAGGGCAGCTGATCCATATCCTCGAGGATCGCGCGCTCGCCATTGTGGACGAGCGCGCCCGCTTCGTTGCGGAAGCTCAGGCCGTCGATCTTGTCCCAGGGCCGGCCTTCGGCGATTTCCTTGATGGTGAAATCGAACTCGTTGCGGCCGACGAAATCGAGCAC
>DATIWS010000237.1:0-4687 GCA_035519275.1 Acidocella sp.
CTCCGCCAGTTCCCGGAAGGACGCGATCGGGGGTAGTATTTGCGGATGCACCTGTTCGCCTGGTTTCATGCCGATGCTCGCTTCCATCATTATGCCCGTTGCGGATGAAGCCCTTGGACAGCTTAATCGAGACGGCGTGGAGATTGGGGCTTTTCCGCGTGACGGGAAATCCGCTTGCATGAATAAATTTGCACGGCGTCCTAACCCGGCACCAAATACCGTTTGTTGCCGTACAACCAAGCAGTTTCAAAAAGTACTGTAGTTGAACCACGCATCGCAGATATCAGCAATGCTTACGCGCTGCGCTGCTGCGGCAACATGTATCTGCGCAGCAAGTAGACAAGAACCTGCCTCCAAAAACGGAAGGCGAGTTGCCAGCGCCTGAAAAACGAGAGTTCATCGGGCACGACGCTGGGCCGGTTGTCGGCGGGCTCGCGCTCGAGGTCTTTGAGCCAGCCTGTATCTTGCTCATAGCCAAGCTCGATGAGCTTGGCCGGAAGGTCCGGGTAGCGGCTGACATGCGCTTTTACCCGCGGCAGATGATGACGCCAGGCCCCGACATTTTTTGGCGAAACGGCGCGGATGCCGCGCATAGCCTGCAGGATTTGCGCCGATTGCCCGAAGCCTTGCGGAAGATGGTCCTGGTACCTGCTGAATTTTACGGTGCGTTTTAAAAATGGCAGGTTGCGGAGCAGGTCTTCCTGCACTTTGTCGGGCTTGCTGACCAGGTCCTCGTAACGCACGACGATAAAGCGCGGGTGCGTCTTCATCGCCTCACAGGCGTCCAGCGCCTTGTACCACGTCCGCAAGTTGGACCAGTAGCGCCCGGGTTCGCTGCCATGCTTGCTCACGATCAGATCGCGCGGATCTCTGAGCATGAATATAAACCACAAATCCCTATCAAATTTTAGCAGAGACGGAGCGAAGTGTTCCTCGCCAGGACACTTGGTCACCAGTACCCGTTCACCGCGTGGCATTCGCCGCCAGATGCGTTCCTCGCGGCTGGTCACGCCATCCACGCCCATGCAGGTCGAAAACAATGTGTGCATAAGGGTTGTGCCCGAGCGAGGCGGGCCGGCGATGTGAATACGCTGAGTAGTCATCATATTAGGCTATTAAAAAGTCTGGGAATGTAAAGTTCTCCCCATTCCCGGCTGTCATGCGCTATGAACGATTGTGATATCTCCCGGATTTTCAAGCTGTTTAGGTTGGAACTGTGCGGATTGCCGCCGCGCTGATCAGCGTTGTGGTTACAATGCGTAACGGAGGGTCAGTGTTTGTTGCAAAAATTTTATGCAAATTACGGTTGGGTGTGGGCGCGGGCCCATTTTCCGTTCGCTGGCCGAGCCACATTCGGCTTGTTTCCACGTGCAGGAGTCAAGTTGCGCCTTCTTAAAAAGAATTCGTGTTGCTTTCGGGTAAATTCATATGGTTTGATGGGGCATGGGGAATTTCACTCATGGTTTCCGCGGGGAAACCTACCGCTTTGCTGACCTGAAAACCGTCCTGGCCCGTGCTTCCGCCCGGCGTTCGGGTGATGAGCTGGCCGGGCTTGCCGCCCAGAGTGATGCCGAACGGGTTGCGGCCCGGGCCGTGCTGGCAGATCTGCCGCTGAAGATCTTCCTGGAAGAGCCGCTGATCCCGTACGAGCAGGATGAGGTCACGCGGCTAATCTTCGACACCCATGACGCGGCGGCCTTTGCCCCCGTGGCGCATATGACCGTTGGCGCCTTCCGCGACTGGCTGCTCTCCTACGATGCCGACAGCGCCGCCCTGGCCGCCCTGGCGCCGGGCCTGACGCCTGAGATGGTGGCCGCGGCCAGCAAGCTGATGCGCAACCAGGATCTCATTGCCGTGGCGCGCAAATGCGTGGTGGTGAAGAAGTTCCGCAACACGGTTGGGCTGCCCGGGCGGCTCTCCTCCCGCCTCCAGCCCAACCACCCCACCGACGATCTGAGCGGCATCGCCGCCTCCACGCTGGACGGCCTGCTGTACGGCTCGGGCGACGCCGTGATCGGTATCAACCCCGCCACCGACTCCGTGCAGAACTGTCTGGCGCTGCTCGACATGCTGGAGGGGCTGCGCCTCCGCTACGAGATTCCCACCCAGTCCTGCGTGCTCACGCACGTTACCAACGCCATTGAGGTGATGAACGCCGGTGGCGCCATGGACCTCGTGTTCCAGTCCATCGCCGGCAGCCAGGCCGCCAATGAGGGGTTCGGCATCAGCCTGTCCATTCTGCGCGAGGCCCAGGATGCGGCGCTCTCCCTCAAGCGCGGCACCCTCGGCGATGATCTGATGTATTTCGAGACCGGCCAGGGCGCGGCGCTCTCCGCGGGGGCGCATTGGGGGCTGGACCAGCAGACCATCGAGACCCGCGCCTATGCCGTGGCCCGTGCCTTCAAGCCGCTGCTGGTCAACACCGTGGTCGGGTTCATCGGGCCGGAATACCTCTACGACGGCAAGCAGATTATCCGCGCCGGGCTGGAGGACCATTTCTGCGCCAAGCTGCTGGGCGTGCCGATGGGCTGTGACGTCTGCTACACCAACCATGCCGAGGCCGACCAAGATGACATGGACACGCTGATGACGCTGCTCACCGCCGCGGGCGTGTCCTTCGTCATCGCCGTGCCGGGGGCCGATGATGTCATGCTGAACTACCAGTCGCTCGCCTATCACGACATCCTGTATCTGCGCTCGGTCTTCAACGCCCGCCCGGCGCCGGAATTCGAGGCCTGGCTGGAGAAGATGGACATGGTGGACCGGCAAGGGCGGATGCGCCTGCCAAGCCCCTCCAACGCGGCGCAGCGCCGCCTGATCGGGAATGGCCGCGATGCAGCCTGAGGACCCCTGGGAGAAGCTGCGCCTCGCGACACGGGCACGCATTGGGCTGGGCCGCGCCGGGGATGCGATGAAGGTCTCCGATGTGCTGGATTTCCAGTTTGCCCACGCCGTGGCGCGGGATGCCGTGCATGCCAAGCTTGACCTGGCGCGGCTGAAGGCGGCGCTGCCGGGGGCGATCTGCGTGCACAGCGAGGCGGAAAGCCGCGAGCAGTATCTGCGCCGCCCCGATCTGGGACGCCGCCTGCACCCTGATTGCCTGCCGCTCCTGCCGCGCGGCGAGTACGACGTCGTGCTGGTGATCGCCGACGGCCTTTCGGCCACTGCCGTGATGCACAACGCTGTGCCAATGTTCGAGGCTGCGGCGGCACGCCTTGGCGGCTTCCGGATCGCGCCGCCGGTTATCGCCACGCAGGCTCGTGTCGCGCTGGGCGACGATATCGGTGAGGCGCTGGGGGCGAAGCTCTGCGCCATCATGATCGGCGAACGCCCGGGGCTGACCGTGTCCGACAGCCTGGGCGTCTACCTCACCTACAACCCCAGGCGCGGCACGCAGGATTCAGCGCGCAACTGCATCTCCAACATCCACGCCCATGGCGGGCTCTCCTACGGCGCCGCGGGCGACATGCTGGCCTGGCTGATGCGCGAGGCGCTGCGCCGGGGGCTTACCGGGGTGGGGCTGAAAGAGGCGAGCGGGTTGATCGGCGGCGGGGAAGGGCAGGCGGCGCTCGCCGGATAATGCCCTCATTTGAAATAAAGTCAGAGAAACTTTTTCTCTATGTCAGTGCTTGAGTGATTGCCGATGGCATCAAAATGCGCGGAGAGAAATGTGTCGGCCCTGGCCAGGCCGAGCGCATATAACTGAAGTAAAAACTCCTTGTCCGCGTTGAACTTGGACGATGCGTTGAGGGCGCCGAGCTCGTCCTCGGCATCAATCGTATGGATGTTGATTCTAAGAAACCGCTCTTGCGATAATTCGCCCCGGTCGATCAAATCTGTAACAAATTTGATCATGCGCATTTCACGCATGAGCGAGGAATTGAACGAGAGCGTGTTGATGCGGTCGAGGATGCTCCGCACATCCTTCGGCACGTCAGGAATATTGATCGGGTTGAGCTGAACGATCAGCACGTCCGGCCCGCCGCCCATGTAGATCAGCGGAAAGATCGGCGGATTGCCGCAATAACCGCCATCCCAGTAGTGCTGGCCGTCAATCTCCACGGCATGGAACATCATGGGCAAGCAAGCCGAGGCCATGATGGTGGCAACAGTGATTTCATGCCGCGCGAACACGCGGAGCCGGCCGGTCAGGACATTGGTGGCGCTGACGAAAAGGGCGGGCTCCGCGCCTTGCCGCAATCCCGCGAAATCGACCGTCTTTTCTAGTATTTGTTGTAACGGGTTGAAGGCAGCCGGGTTGAGTTCGTAGGGTGAGAACACCTTGTTGAGGACATCGACAACCTGCCACGACGGAGAAAAATCCATATTGCCAGAGCCCAGCAAGCGGTCGATGGCACTCGGCTGCAATGGGGAGAAAGCGGCAAGGGATGCGACATTCTCCCAGAACATTCGCAATTGCTGCCGGGCCAACTCCGGACCGCCGCGCACGAGCCCGTCCACCAGAACGGCGGCGTTCATCGCACCGGCGCTGGTGCCTACGACAGCCTCGATTTCCAACCGCGGGTCGGCGAGCAGCCGGTCCAGAACGCCCCAGGTGAAAGCGCCATGGGAGCCACCGCCCTGCAACGCGATCTTGATTCGCTTGCGGCCTTCATGCCGTGACGTGGCGTTCGTCATTTGACATCCATCCGTACCAAAGGCGACCAGCCGGGGGCGGCTTTGGCGC
>DATIWS010000238.1:0-8347 GCA_035519275.1 Acidocella sp.
AGCGTTGCGCCGGTCATGAAGCTCGTCTTGTCGTCGGCGAGAAACACCGCGCAATGCGCGATCTCCTCGGCCGTGCCGAGCCGCCCAACCGGAATCTGCGCAACGATTGATTTGAGCACATTCTCGGGCACGGCAGAGACCATGTCGGTATCGATATAGCCGGGTGCCAACGCATTGACCGTAACACCCTTTTTCGCGCATTCGAGCGCCAGCGCCTTGGTGAAACCCAATAGGCCAGATTTCGCCGCACAATAATTGGTCTGGCCGAGCTGGCCGCGCTGACCGTTGATCGAACCGATATTAATGATGCGGCCGAAATTGCGCTCGCGCATGCCTTCGATGACATGACGGCACATATTGAAGAGCGAGGTGAGGTCTGTGCGCAGAACATCTTCCCACTGCTCGGGCGTCATTTTGTGCAGCATCACATCGCGTGTGATGCCGGCATTATTGACGAGAATTTCAACCGGGCCGATATCCTTCTCAACGGCAGCTATACCCGTTTGGCAACCGTGGAAATCACCAACATCCCAGCGATAGGCGGGAATCTTTGTCTCCGCGGTGAACTCCGCAGCCGCCTTGTCATTGCCCGCATAGTTGGCCGCAACCTTGTGACCAGCATTCTTGAGAGCAACCGAGATGGCCTTGCCGATGCCGCGCGTACCCCCCGTCACCAAAGCTACGCGTCCCATGCTTCCTCCGAGCTATCGTTTTTGGCGGTCATGGTTCGACAGGCGCACCATGCCGCGTTCTCTTCAGTTTCATCATCCTTGCTTGTCGAAGGATGACGTGCGGCTTAGCGCTCGACGGTGAGCGCGATGCCCATGCCGCCGCCGATGCACAGCGTGGCCAGGCCCTTCTTGGCGTTCCGCTTCTGCATCTCGTGCAGCAAGGTCACCAGGATACGCGCGCCGGAAGCGCCGATGGGATGACCTATCGCAATCGCGCCGCCATTCACGTTCACCTTTGCGGGATCGAGCGCAAGCTCCTTGACGACGCAGAGCGACTGTGCGGCGAAGGCTTCATTCGCTTCGACGAGATCAAGATCCCCGACCTTCCAGCCCGCCTTCGAGAGAGCGAGCTTGGAGGCCGGGATGGGCCCGGTGCCCATGATCGCCGGATCAACGCCCGCCTGCGCCCATGAGGCGATGCGCGCGATCGGCTTGAGCCCGCGCTTTGCAGCTTCCTTATCGCTCATGAGCACGACGGCAGCGGCACCGTCATTGATGCCGGAAGCATTCGCGGCCGTGACCGTGCCGCCATCGCGCTGGAAGGCGGGTTTGAGGCTTGCGATCGATTCCTTGGTGACGCCCTCGCGGATGTATTCGTCCTTGTCGACGACCACATCGCCTTTGCGCGATTTAATCGTCACCGGCACGAGCTCGTCCTTGAACTTGCCAGCCTTCCGGGCCGCTTCGGCGCGGTTCTGCGAGCTGACCGCAAACTCATCCTGCTGGTCGCGCGTGATCTGCCATTGCTTGGCGATGTTCTCGGCGGTCTGGCCCATGTGATAGCCGTTGAACGCATCCCAGAGGCCATCCTTGATCATGGTGTCGATGAAGTTGAGATCGCCCATCTTCTGCCCGCCGCGCAGATGCGCGGCATGGGTGGAGAGGCTCATGCTCTCCTGGCCGCCGGCGACGACAATGGCCGACTGGCCGGAGATGATCTGCTGGGCCGCGAGCGCCACGGTGCGCAGGCCTGAGCCGCAGACCTGGTTGATGCCGAAGGCGGTGGCGGAGTCGGGGATACCGGCCAAGCGGGCGGCCTGACGGGCGGGGTTCTGGCCCTGCGCGGCGCTGAGCACCTGGCCGAGGATCGCTTCGTCGATGTCTTCTGGGGTGAGGTTGGCCTGGGCGATGGCGGCTTTCAGCGCCGTGGCGCCGAGAACATGCGCTGGGGTGGCGCCGAAGGCGCCGTTGAAACTACCTACGGCAGTGCGGGTAGCCGAGACGATGACGATGTCTTCCATGAGTTTTCCCTTTGTGGTTGGCACTCTATGCGCGGTTGCATCATAGGCCGTGGACCCATTCCGTGAAAGGGCGCCAAAGTGAAGTTTCCGACGTGGAGCCGGCGACCATGCCTACATGGCCAGCCTTGGGCTGGATGATAGTGGCCTGGGCAAGCCGCGCCGCCAGGGCCTGGGAGGAGACGGCCGGTACCAGCCTGTCCCGCGCAGGAATGGCGCAGAAGGCGGGCAGATTGAGCTGGGCCGGGTCCACCGCCTGACCGGCGACGCGCCATTGGTTGCGGGCGGTGTTGTTGGTGACATACCAGCCGCCGAGCGTCTCGCGTGCCACTGGGGCGGCCAGGGGCACGCCATCGGCCAGCCAGTCCTCCATCGCCACGAACCGCTTCGCCCGTGGCAGGGCTTTGTCCTGCCGGGCGAAGTCCCGGTACTTTTCGCCAACGCCGTAGGGGTCGATCATGGCGAACAGCGTGTTCAACGCGTCGATCGGGAGCGTGCTGGAGAATTGCAGCATCATCTCGATGACCGGCATGGCGTCGCTGATGCGCTTGGGCAGGGAGGCGTCGGCGGCGTGGAAATCCCACGGCGTGGCGAGCAAGGCCAGGGCGCGGACCTTGCCGCCGCCGGATTGCTGCGCGCGGAGAGCAGCGGCCAGTGCCAGTAGCCCGCCCATGCAATAGCCGGCCAGGATTACAGGGCCGGGAATGTTGGCCAGGGCGCGTTCCAGCCGGCCGGCGATGTAATCGGTGAGGGAGAACTGGCGCTCAACCTTGCCGGGCCAGCCCCAGTCCAGCAAGTAAGGGTGCATGTTCTGGCTGGCCAGGAAGCGCAGCATCGAGCCGCCTTCCATCAGGTCCAGGATATAGGCGCGGTTGATCAGGCTGGGGATGAACAGCACCGCCGGGCCGGTGCCGCCGTAATCCAGCAGCTGAGTTTCCTCTTCCTCCCAGATGGCGGGCGGATCGCGCAGCTCGCGCACATAGGGGGCGGTGCGATAGGCGGCGATGCCGGCGATCAGCGCGCGATCTTGGCGCAGGATTTCCTTAAGTGTCGCCTGCTGGGCCGCGGGGCTTGGGGGATTGTCCGGCGAGGAATTCGCCCAGACGTTGTTCCAGGTCAGCGACGCGGCGCTTGAGCAGCTCGACTTCATCCAGGCCAGACTGAGATGCAGCATCAGCGGCCGGGGGCCGCGCCGGGTGAGCGGCGCCGGGGCTTCCGGACGGGTGATCATGCGGCAGATACGTTGCGGCCGCGTTGGCCGCTTGCGCCCATAATGCGACCGTCGCGGCCCAGGTCTCCCTCAGTTCCCGGTCTGCCGCCATGGCGGTCAGTTCGCTCTGCCATAGGACCACGAAATCCTTGGCCAAGTTGTCGTCCATCTCGCATTCGGTTCCTGCTTACCCGCCGGCGCCTCCTAGCGCGGCTGGCAAAAATCCGCCATAAGTGTCATGCGCCAGGACACTGTGCAACGCCAAAATTTCGTGTTTCAACAAAAACGCCTCGGCTCAAGCCGGCGAAACCGGGATGAAAGAAAAGTTCATGAGTGAAAGCGCCGTTTCCAAGCCGCAATCCGTGGTTGTCAAAAAATACGCCAATCGGCGTCTATATAATACGGAAAGTTCAAGTTACATCACCTTGGACAACCTTGCGGAAATGGTCCGCAAGGACCGGGATTTCGTGGTCTACGACGCCAAATCGGGGGAGGATATCACCCGCAGCGTGCTGACCCAGATCATTGTAGAAGAGGAGGGCAAGGGCAATGCCCTGTTGCCGACGATTTTTCTGCGAAAGTTGATCGGCGTGTACGGCAGCAATGTTCCCAACATGCTGCCCCGCTACTTCGAGCAGGCGATGGAGAATCTCGCCCGCCAGCAGGAGAATGTGCGCGAGACCGTGAGCAAGACGCTCGGGCCCTTCATGCCGCCGGGGATCGAGGAAGTCAGCCGCAAGAACATGGAGATGATGGAGCGCGCCATGGCGCTGTTTTCCCCCTTCTACCGCGAGGGCGAGGTGAAGCAGGCACCGGAAGCGGAGACCTCCCAGGAAGCCCGGGAAGAGATTGTCAGCCTGCGCGCCGAGGTGGAACGGTTGCAAAAGGAATTGGCGGCCGTGCAAGACAAAAGCAAATAAGGCGCGCTCTCGCCCAGGGCCGCATGGACGGCCCTGGGAGCATCGGCTAGAGAACAAATTATGAGACTTTTTCGTTTTACGGCGCTCGGTCTGGTCCTGGCTTTGGGGGCCGGCCCCGCTTTGGCGCAGATGCAAATGGGATCGAGCCCCGGGCTCACCGGCGGCCATGCACCCCAGCCGCAGGCCCGCACCCCGGATATCGCGCCGCCCGCACTGCCTGGAGCCGGTGCTGCCGCGCCGCTGGCCACGGGACCGAAAATGCAACAACCAGCCTCGGGTGACCCGACAGCGGCCTTGTTCACCGCAGTCAACAAGGGTGACTACAATGGGGCGCAGGACGCGCTGAGCCGCGGCGCGGACTTGAACGCGCGGGACCAGTTCGGGGAAACGCCGCTCGACCTGTCCATCTCGCTGAATCGTAACACGATCACCTTCCTGCTCCTGCAGACTCGTAATGAGCTAGGCGAGCAAGATGGGCCGGCCGGCCAGTCCTGGACGCTGAAACGCGTTCCGTCGGCACCGGCGCACAAGGCGAAGCCGCAGGGTCACCAGGTTGTGCCTTCCCCGGCCGCCGCCCATGCCGTGGCGCCTAAGCCGGCACCGCACCCCGCCGTCCCCGCTGGCGCGGCAAGCAAGGGCACACCAAACCCGCAGGCTGGCTTCCTGGGCTTCGGCCCGAAGAACTGAACCCGCGGATCAGCTTTCCTGATTCCAGCGAGACACGTCGATTTCGCCCTCCCGCACCGGGGGCGGCGTTGGCCGCGAGCCGCCCTGAGCGCGCCAGCGCTGCATTCGCCACACATAGGCCAGCACCTCGGCGCAGGCGCGGTAGAGGGCCACGGGGATATGCTCGCCGGGTTCGACATGCCGATACATGGCGCGGGCCAAGGGGGGAGCTTCGACCACCGGAATGCCGTGGCCACGCCCGCGCGAGATGATATCCTGGGCCAGCATCCCTACCCCTTTGGCCAGCAGCATCGGTGCCTTGTCCGACCCGCGCCGGTAGCGGATGGCGCAGGCGTAATGCGTGGGGTTCGTCACGATGACCGAAGCTTCTGGAATCCGGCTCATTTGCCGGGCACGGGCCATTTTGCGTGCGAGCATGCGCTGGCGCGACTTCACATGCGGGTTGCCGGCAGCCTCCTTCATTTCCTCGCGGATTTCAGAATCCGACATGCGGAGCTTCTGGCGGTGCAGCCAGTATTGCAGGCCCATATCGGCCCCGGCGAGGACGGTGAGCACGATGCAGATGGCGATAATGACCTGCAACGCGAGTGCGATAACCGGCTCGGCGCCGGGAAAAGGCATGAGGCCGAGCCCGGCGAAATCGGCCTCGCGCAGCCAGACGGATAACGCCCCGACGCCGCCGATGACAATAAATTTGAGCAGAGATTTTGCGGTTTCGGCGAAGGCCGATTTGGAAATGAGCTGCTCCAGCCCGGCCTTTGGTGCGAGCCTGGAGAGATCCGGCTTGAGCAGTTGCAGCGCAAACACCCAGCCGCCGGAGAAAAAACTGGCGGCCAGGGCAATGGCGGCGATCAGCGCCAACAGCGGGAAGATGGCGCCGAACATCGCCGCGCTCCAGCCCATGGCGGCGGTGGGAGAGGACGTACCCGCATCCGCCAGCCAGACGGCGCAGTCATCCTGCAGCCGTGCCGCCATCCCCGCGGCGGCGCCAAGCATCAACAGTGTGACGATGACCACCACAGCAGCCTTTGGCAGGTCAGCCGAGCGCCGTATATCGCCGCGCTCGGCGGCCTGAGCCAGGCGGCGCTCGGTTGGGGCGTGGCGTTTATCCTCGCCGCTGTCTTCAGCCATTTGCCAACAGCGCGCCGAGCGCGTCCATGCCGGTGGTGGTGAGGTGTTCTACAGCCGGGCCGATGGCGGGGATGCTGGCGGCCATGACCCAAAGCCCGGTGAGGATGAGCAGCGGGAAGCCGATGGAAAGCAGGTTCATGCTCGGCGCGAAGATGGTGGTGAGGCCGACGGTGAGGTTGACGCAGAGCGAGACGGCCACCACCGGCAATGCAAGCCCCAGAGCGGCGCTGAACAATGTGCCGCCCAGGCCGGCGAGATTACCCCAGGAGGAGAGTGGCGCCACGCCAACCCCATGGGCGAAGGAGTGCGCCAGCGCCGCGAACATCCAGACAGGCCCGCCTGCCGCCATGAAGCCGAGCAGCCCGGTCCAGAGCATGATGTCGTAAAGTACCGGGGTGGGGCCGCCGGCTTCGCGGAATTGCAGCTCGGCGAAGGAGAGGCCCATGGCGAGCCCGGCGATTTCACCCGCGCAGGCGATTGCGGCGATAACGATATGCATGGTCATGCCCATCAACGCGCCAAACGCGATTTGCGTTATGCCCGTGTAGACGGCGCTGAACGGGTCGCCGGGAAAGGGAGGCAGGTTTGGCAGCCACATGGCCAGAGCCGCGGCGAAAGCAGCGGCGAGCAATGCCTTGACCGTGGCAGGAATCATCGACGAGCCGTAAAGCGGCGCGGTAAGAAACAGTCCGGTGATGCGCAGGAATGGCCAAAGGAAATGGCCAAGCCAGAGCATGATGTCCGCCTGGTCTAGTACCATGTCTGGCGGACTAGATTCGGCGCATTGGTGATGAAGCTTTTGGCAAGAGTTTCGAACATCGTGAGCGCGCCGAAGCCGCCGCTCAGGGCCAGTACGATCATGGCGGCGGTTTTTGGCAGCAAGGCGAAAGTGGGGTCCTCGATTTGCAGCGCGCCCTGCACCAGCGCCGTAATTAGCCCGATGATGAGCAGGATGGTGATGATCGGCGTGAGGGCCGCCAGTTCCGTGCTGAGGGCCTCGTGCAAGAGCTGCAAATAGAGCGGCATGCTCAGGACGCCACGCCGAAGCTGTTGACGAGCGTGCCAAGCACAAGCACCCAGCCATGAATGGAGACGAACATGAGCAGCTTCAGCGGCAGGGAGATGAGCGTCGGCGAGACCATGATCATGCCGAGCGACATCAGGATCGAGGCGACGGCGAGATCGATAAGAACAAAGGGAATGTAAATGAGAAAGGAAATCTGAAACGCTGTTTCCAGCTCGGATGTGGCGAAGGCCGGGACAAGAACGGTCAGGGGGATGGATTTGGCGTCAGCATATTTCTGGCCGGATAGGTCCACGAATAGATGCAGCGGCGCCTTGCGTGTTTGGGCGAGCATGAAATCCTGGATTGGAGGCTCTGCCGCCTGCACGGCCTGGCTGAACGTGATCTGCCCGGAAAGATACGGATTCAGCGCCTTGTCCTGCTCCTGCTGGATAACGCCGCGCATGACAAACATTGTGAGAGCAAGTGCCAAAGCAGCTAACACCATGTTTGGCGGTGTCGTTTGCAGCCCGAGGGCCTGGCGCAGGACAGAGAGCACGATGATGATGCGGGTGAAAGAGGTCGTCAGCAGCATGAGGCCTGGAAGAAAGGCCAGGGTCGTGATGACGAGCAGGCTCTGAACGTCGAGCGAATAGGCCTCTCCCCCGTTGCTGGCCAGTGCGTTGACGATGGTAAGGCCTGTGGGGCTAGTCATGGCTGTCCAACCTGCCGATAGCGGTGATGCCGGTGCGACTGATGCCGATAAGAAAGCGTTTTCCGTCAGCCTCGGCGATGGCGAGGCTGTGCAGGCCTCCGAGGGAGCGGGTGGCTACCAGGCTGATGGGCGACGTTGTGACGCTCAATTTCTGTCCCCATGCCGTGCCCCGGAAGCGCCGCGCCAGGAAAGCTGCGCCCGCCAAGGCGAAAAGGATGACGAGCAGGGCCGCAATGGTGGACGCGGCACTACCCAGGCTGGTTGAGTCCATGGGCTATTCCTGCTCCACCAGATTGGTGATGTATGCGCCGGTGAACGGGTTGGGCGGCGTGTAGTTCGCACGCGCGTTCAGCACCTGATTGGCGATATCCAGGCAGCTTTTTGTCAGCGCATCATGTGTGCTGGGATCGGTGAAGGATTTGCCAGTCTGCGCCATCAGCAGATTAATCACCTGAGCCTTGATGATGGGCTGCAAATTGGTAAATGTGGTGACGGCGTTCTGGTCGAATGTCGAGAATTGCAGTGTGATATCAATATAGGTGTTGGGTGGACTGTTGCTGTCCGCGGGGACGCTAACAACCACGTCAGCCAGCTGTGCGAAGTAGATAGGTTTGAGTGCCGGTGTTGCGGCATTGGCGGCGCTGGCGTTGTGATGACGCATGCTGAGGAAGGCGAAGGTGCCGCCGATGCCGGCGCCAATGAGCACCAAGGC